>CAXSIG010000085.1:0-7074 GCA_964237255.1 uncultured Bryobacteraceae bacterium | reverse complement strand
ATGCTCGATCACTTCGCGAAATAACTTCTCCGCCTCGCTCAAGTCCGCCTTTTGCAGATAGGCGAAACCCATGTTGAGCAGAGCCATATCGTTTGCTGGGTCATTCGCAAGGATGCGGCGAAACTCCCCGATGCCTTCGTCAGCCTTGCCGCTATTCGTTAGAACGAAGCCTAGATTATTTCTCGCATCCAGGTTATTAGCGTCGGTTGCAACCGAACGCTGGAAGGCAGCGATTGCACCCGATTCGTTCCCGCTTCGCTGGCGCGACAACCCAAGCTGGTTCCAGGCTTCGGAGTGCTTCGGGTTCAGTTTTACCGCCGCTTCCAATTCACGGGCCGCTTCGCCATACGCGCCCGTCGCATTCAACGCATCACCCAGAAAGAACCGGTAGTCGAAGTTGCCCGGCGCCAGTTGCGCCGCACGGTGCAATTCGGACAACGCCGCCTGGCGATCCTCGCGCAGCCACAAAGCAACTCCGCGATGGTAATGGGCGGCCGCAAAGTTTGGGTCGATCGAAGTAGCTCGATCGAAGTGCTCCATCGCTTCGGCCTGCCTGTTTAGCACGGCCAGCAGGAAACCGATTCGATCTTCCACTGTTGCGGAAGGAGCGCTGGACCTAATTGATCTTTCCAGGGCAGCTAATTCGCCTGCCGCATCCGCTTGCGCTTTGAGCAGCGGAAGAGCGCAAAGGAGAAGAACTAAAACGCTAAGCGCACACCGAATTGGAATTTCCTCATTTGCGCTAGACCCGCGAGTGCAAAAATCTGCCCTGCGGTGGGAGAATCTACCGTGGTGTTGGGCTGCCCCAGGTTTACGTGATTAAACACGTTGAATGCCTCTGCCCGGAACTGGCCGGTGACTCGTTCGCCAATCTGGAAACGTTTGCTCGCGGACATGTCCGCATTAAAGAAGTGCGGCCCAAAGAAAGAGTTTCGAGCCACGTTGCCGAACGTTCCCGCCGCCGGGCGGCTCCATGGGCCGCGTGTGCAACCGTTCGCGTTCAATTCGGCAATCGCCACCGAAGTGACCAAACAGTTGGTCCCCGTGGTTCCCGCGGGCGCGGTGGCATACCATTGCGAAGCGCTCTGGTTCGAAATGGCAGCCGAGCTAACTAAATTTGCCCGGCATGGGCCGGTGTCTTCGTCCTTGCCGCAATCCAGATAGCCTGGCGTAAACGGAATGCCGGATTCCCAAGTGCCGAGCGCAGCGATCTGCCATCCGCCGGCTAACGCGCCCACCACCTTTGACGGATTGCTCAGAAACGGCTTTCCCTTCCCGAACGGCAGTTCATAAAGCCCGTTAAAGTTGAACACGAACCGGCGCACGCCATTCTCCCGGCCGTAATCGATATCGTGATTGTAGAAGAAGTAGTCATTCGCGTAATCGAAAGCGCTGGCCCACGTGAAATTTCCTTGAAACTGCAGGCCGCTAGCGAAACGCTTTTCTCCGCGTAGCTGGAGAGAGTTGAACTTCACCGTGGAATCATCGGCGAAATACTTAATGCTCTGCGTCCAACCGAACTTCTGATAGAACAAGCGACGCTGGTTGGTGCTGAGTGTTCCGAAGCCCACGATGCTGGGCTGATTGATGTTGTAGTTCGTTCCGCCGGCGGTCACATGATAACCGTGATTGCCGACGTACGCGATGGAGAACACACTAGTGGGCGTAATCTGCCGTTCAATCGTGAAATTCCACGCATCGACAACCGGTAGCCGCATGGTGTTATCGCTGGTCAGCGGAAGCACGTTCGGCGCAATGCCGTTGGGCAAAATCGGATTTCCGTTTGGACCTTTGGGCTGCGTCGCCAGAATGCTGGAAGGGGTCAACGGCGGTGGCCCTTGTGCCAGTGTAAACACCGATAGCCAGGGGTTCGCGGGGTTTAATGACTGATTCGCCAACACCGGGAGGTTCTGCGTTACATTGTGTCCGAAAGAGACGCCAAACACGCCGACATCATAGGAGCGGCCATAGCCGGCTCGAATCACGGTCTTTGGATTGTATTGATACGCGATGCCAAGACGCGGCGCAAAATGCTTAAACGAAGTATTGATGTTGCCGTTCAATCCAACGCCATTCTCGCCCGCGACCATTACCTCGCCAGTAGCCAGGTTCTGAAAACCGCCTTGATCTTTTCCATTTACGTATTGTGGGAAGTAGATTTCCCAACGAAGCCCATAGTTCAAGGTCAGCTTCGGAGTCACGCGCCACGTGTCTTGAACATAAGAGAACAACCGGTTCTGGCGCTCAGCGGCTGCGGTCGAGTCACTGACGTAACGGGTAAACGTTTGCACGTCGCCTAAGAGGAACGAAGCGATTCCCAGTCCGCCGCCGTTCGGTCCCGAAGTCGTCACCGCATCAAATGTAAGCTGTCCGGAACGGTGCGAATCACTGGGCACACGCAAATTCAGCGCATAGCG
Organism: uncultured Bryobacteraceae bacterium; assembly: GCA_964237255.1. Lineage (GTDB taxonomy): Bacteria > Acidobacteriota > Terriglobia > Bryobacterales > Bryobacteraceae > JALYXI01. Next base: position 4,657 of record CAXSIG010000085.1, on the reverse strand, counting down.
GTAATCAAGTCCCATTTTCAAAGAATGATTGCCGAAGATGTGGGTCACATTCCCGACATACTGAAACTCGTTCTCCTGCTGATTCAACGGGCAGTTGCAGCTGTTGATGCCAAGAGAATAACCAAAGTTCACACCGCCTGTTCCGTTGATGCTGAACGCGGGCAATCCGGACGTATAGAAATCATCGAGGTTCAGGCCCGGTATCCCAACATCTTTTGCCGGCGAAGTACCCACACCGTTGGGAGTCACTTGAACTCGATATCGGAAGAAGCCGAAACGAAAATCTGCCAGCCACGTCGGCTTAATCGCGTAATCGATCCCGTACGCCAAGCTTTGGTCTCGCAGGCTGGAAACACCGGCGAATCCAGGGGGCCCGAAATTCGGTCCGCCTGCTAAAGCACCAAAGGCACCGGGAGCTTGCTGACCGTACTGCTGCAAGCTGTAACGACCGAACATGTGGATTTTATCCGTTTGATAACGGTCGATGCGAACATCGAAAGCATCGCTATTCACGATTCCACTCGCCGACGAAACAAAGTTGTTGGTCGCGCCCGACACCCCGGCCACATTCGGGAGCGGAAGCAGTTTCAGGAGAGCGGTAGCACGAGCGTCAATCATGGACGCCGGAATCACATTACCTGCAAATTGTTGACGCTGGGCAGGAACTATGGTGCAATCGCCGCCGCTGCTACACGGGTTGAATACGGCCACTCCAAGGCCGCTTAGATCACCCCCACGCTCGGCTGCCGTCGGGACTCGCACTAAAAGCGAATCGCCGTTGCGTTGGCGGCTACCTTGATAATCGGCGAAGAAGAACGTTTTATCCCGTTGAATTCTGCCGCCTGCCGATCCGCCAAACTGATTCCATAAGGTGCCTGGAATGTACTTGCCGCCGGAACCGACAATCGGGTTCGCTTGAGTAAACGGATTGCGCGCGGCGCCGTTTTGATCCCTACGATACTCGAAAGCAGTGCCATGGTACGCGTTGGTCCCGGATTTTGTTTGCACCGAGATCACGGCCTGGCTTGCTTGGCCGAACTCCGCGTCATATGCGGTCGTGGTGATTTTCAATTCGGACATGGCATCCAGGTTCGGCGTGATCACCGGCTCGCCCAACACGGAATCGCGATTGTCCGTGCCATCCAACTGAAATGAGATCCCGCCCCAATATTGGCCGCCAATGCTGGGCCGGTAAACGTCCTGCGGCTGTTCGCTCGGCGCGCTGGTGCCGTTCGCCTGCACCCCGGGAACCAGGAAGTACAAGCGGCTTAAATCGCGTCCAAAAACCGGCAGTTCCTGGACTTGCTTTTGGGTGATTGTGTCGGAAACGTCGGCGCGCTCGGTTTTCAGCACCGGCACTTCGCTCGATACATTCACCACTTCGCCCACGCTGCCGAGCGTCATCGTCACGTTCACCTGTGTCGTGGTGTCGGCTTCTACATTCACGTTCTTTTGGACATAACCCTGAAATCCGGTTGCCTCAACGCGCACTTGGTAAATGCCGACGATGAGGTGTGTTTGCGCGTAGTTCCCACTCTCATTGGTAGTGGCGGGATATTCGATTCCCTTCCCCACATCGGTGATTGTGATCTTCGCGGATGATATAGCGGAACCGCTTGGGTCCCGAACGGTACCGGACAAATTTCCAAAGACCGCCTGGCTGTAAGCGGCATTTGCTCCGCACAGCAAAAGAAACATCCCCACGTAAAACCGCTCGTTTAGCTTCTTCATGGAAACCTCTGAAAACGAAATTGCCCTATAACCTATCACGTTTTTAGACGGGTGGTTGTAAAGAAATTTCTGCATGGGACAATCCGAGTAAACCAAGCGATGAGCAAAGTCTTAATGATCTCCAGCGAAGCGGCGCCGTTTGCGAAAACGGGCGGCCTCTCCGATGTCGTTGGCGCCTTGCCGGCTGCTTTAAACGCTGTAGGCCATGAGGTTACCGTTCTTGTTCCGCGTTACGCGGAAACACAGCGATTCCCGACGCGTCGTATTTGGGATCGGCTTCCAGTTCGCGTGGGATCTACGGAGTGGAACGCTTCCATCCTGCAGTCGGAGGACGACGCACGATTCCTATTCTTGGACATCCCCGAACTTTACGATCGCGCCGGTCTTTACGGAAATGCGGCCGGAGATTACCCTGATAATCCGCAACGTTTCGCCGCGCTTGCCCGGGGCGCACTGGAGGTGGCCCGTCGTATCTTCCTCCCCGACCTTTTCCACTGCCATGATTGGCAATCCGGATTGGTCCCGGTTTACCAACGCCAACTCGAAGGCGATCCAACATTCACCAATATTCCTGTTATCGCCACAATTCATAACCTGGGCTACCAAGGCATCTTCCCGCGCGGCGTTCTCGGCGAACTCGGGATCGATGAACGGTTCTACACCCCGGACGGCCTCGAATTTTTCGACCAAGTGGATTTTCTCAAAGCGGGATTGGCTTTCAGCGACGCTCTGACCACAGTAAGCCCCCGATATGCGGAAGAAATTCAAACACCCGAATTTGGTTTCGGTTTGGATGGCCTGCTCCGATCCCGCTCCGCCGTTCTCACAGGCATTTTGAACGGAGTGGACTACGAGCAGTGGAATCCAGAAACGGATCCTCTGATTCCGGCACAGTACAGTGCCAGTAATCTTAAAGGCAAAGCGCAATGTAAATCGGCCTTGCTCGATGAGTTCGGGTTAAAGGCTAAACCAGGGCTGCCGCTAATTGGAATTGTTTCGCGCTTCGCCAGCCAGAAAGGCTTAGATTTGATCGCAGCCGCAGCTCCGGATCTTTTCTCCACGGAAAACTTTCAGTTGGTCGCTCTTGGGAGTGGTGAGCTGAAGTATGAAGAGCTCTTCCGCAACTTGGCGTCCGAGTTCCCCGATCGGGTGGGCGTGAAAATCGGTTATGACAATGGTTTGGCTCACAGAATCGAAGCCGGTTCAGACTTGTTTTTGATGCCGTCCCGCTATGAACCGTGTGGCCTCAACCAGATCTACAGTCTCCGGTACGGAACAATTCCGGTTGTTCGTGCAACCGGCGGCCTGGACGACACCGTCGACGCCGAGACCGGGTTTAAATTCAAGCCCTATACGCCCGAGGCGCTGGCGGAATCGGTCCGGGAAGCGTTGGCCGCTTACGGCGACAAAACACTTTGGAATAGCCGGATAACAATAGGCATGTCACGCGATTTCTCCTGGGGTGCATCCGCGCGCGAATACAGCCGACTGTACCAAAGCGTGCTGACCCGCTGACGCTGCGTACAATGGTAGTGCGCTTGCCTCTTGAATCGTAGGGCAGCAAAAATCATCTTTATATAATAGAGCGAGGAATTTTATATGGCAGGCAAGAATACACTCACATTTACTGACTCCGCTTTCGACACGGAGGTTTTAAAGTCGGACACACCGGTCTTGGTGGATTTCTGGGCGGAATGGTGCGGACCTTGTCGTCAGATGACTCCGACAATCGATGCCATTGCATCCGATTACGAAGGCAAAGCCAAAATTGGCAAGTTAAACGTGGACGATAACGGCCAGACGGCGTCGCGCTATCAAATTCGCGGGATTCCCGCACTGCTGCTTTTTAAAGACGGCAAGATTGTGGATCAACGTGTCGGCGCAGTCGGGAAGTCGGAATTGGAAAAGATGTTAAACGCGCACGTCTAATTGGACTGCAGGCGTTTTTGAGGGGCGGGAGCAATCCCGCCCCTTTTCCATTTTTATGGCTGTGCCGGGATCAACCCCGTCGATTGATTCAGAATTTCCTGCTCGCCGGATGAAAATTGCCGTTTCCAAGTAGAGCTTTGCATCCGGGAATCGCGCTCACCTTCCGGCAACGTTTTCAAAACATCCATTTCCTGCCGGACCGCTCGCCGACGCGGACCCGGCAAGTCTTTGATTGCTTGGGCCACCTGACGGAATGTCTTCTGTTGGCTTGGATTTAGACTTTTGAACTGCTGCAGCCGCTCGTCTAGCTTCTCGCGTTGCGCCGGAGTCATATTGTCCAACCTGTTTAGTCTTTGCTCCAGGCGCTCACGACGTTCCGGAGGTAATCGGGAAAGAGCTTTGTCGCGCTGTGCGGGCGTCATATGCTCTAACCGGTCGATCCGGTCGTCGCTGCTACGTCTAGGTGCCTTAGCTACCGCCTCACCCTCGTGTTTTGTCTCCGAACTTGCGGGCGGCTTCGTTTGCTTCTTTGCGGTGTGCTGCGCCAACGCGGCCGGCAACAAACAAACGGCCAAGCCGAAAACCCGAATCGCGTTCGCTCCGAATAAGTAGCCCACCGCCTCAACTACATCGATTTCGATGTAGTTTCTCTCTCCTCGCTCGTCGCATCGAACTGACGGAGCATTTCCATATCGTCCAACGTTTTTTCCAGCTGCTCGGCGTCGGATTGAGAAACCTGCGCGGACGGTGCATACACCGCCCCTACTTCAGCGGACCGGGAAACGTGCGTTCCCTCCACCGCGGCATGATCCAGCATAAATCCGGCAACTACCACCAACGCGGCAGACACAAGCGCTAACGATGGCTGAGCGAAAAAGGCTTTTATATCTTGCGCCCACCGGTCATACCATCGTTCCCGTTGCGATGCATCCACTTTGGCATACAGCCCACGGTTGAAATCCGGGCTAACCTGCGGAAGCTTCCAGGCAGCCATCTT
>CAXSIG010000084.1:9381-12621 GCA_964237255.1 uncultured Bryobacteraceae bacterium | reverse complement strand
CGATCGTGTACCTGGACGCATTGATGGTGAAAATGCGGCAGGACGGCAAGGTGGACAACCGTGCGGTCTACACGGCGATCGGGATCACCATGGAGGGTGAAAAGTCGGTCTTAGGCTTGTGGGTGAATGCGACGGAAGGAGCGAAGTTCTGGATGTCGGTGCTGATGAATCTGAAGAATCGAGGAATGAAAGACGCGTTCATCATCTGCACCGACGGACTGAAAGGGTTCCCCGAAGCGATTGAAGCCATCTTTCCCAGCACGTTAGTGCAGACCTGCATTGTGCACCTGATCCGGGCCAGTTGGACTTCGTCAACTGGAAGGAACGGAAGGCGATTGCGGCGGATCTGAAATCGATCTACCGGGCGCCCAGCGCTGAAATGGCGGAACTGGCCCTCCGAGAATTTCGCGTTAAGTATCCAAAGCACCAGGTGGTGGCCGACGTATGGGAACGGAGCTGGCAACGGGTCATTCCGTTCTTTGAGTTCCCTGAAGAGATCCGCAAAATCGTGTACACCACGAACGCCGTAGAATCGCTGCATATGACGCTGCGCAAGGTGACGAAAAATCGCGGGTCGTTTCCCAGTCAGGAGGCCGCTCTCAAACTGATCTATCTGGCGCTTCAGAATGTGGCTAAGAAGTGGCACACCGTCCAGGGCTGGCGCGAAGCCCTTCGGCAGTTTGCTGTTCGCTGGCCAGAACGCTCGAGCAGGCCCGCACAGCTTAAAAATCAAAACCTTCAAATGAATTAAGAATCGCGTTTACACAAAACCGTTGACACATCCCGGCTCCTACCCTGGACGCAGTTAGAGCTTTTGCGGCAAGATTCGCCTTTATCAATGTTGTGAGCAGACCGGACGCAGAATCTCCGAAAAACCTTTCGTAGATCAATGCCCGCCGAACTTGCTCATCCGACCCCTCCCTAGAAATCGGACGAACGAAAGTGCTCGCCGAGAAGATCACGCCCTGATTCTTGGGCCATATGTGTGAGTGCCGACGCGTCCACGTAGAGCACCGCTATCTCGAACGTCAACCGTATCGAAGCATCTTCACCGAGCGCGCGGAGCCCAGGAGCTCCACCGAGTAATCTGTCTCCCTGAGTAGACCCGGCACCTCCGCCGCGACCAAGAAAATTCAACGAAATGTCGCACGAATACTTCGAACACCACAAACACTTCAGCCCCGACCAACATAGCGCTCGGGAATGACAAACACAGGAGTCCCTAGGGCGGCTTTCGCGGTCGCGGACGGCTGCTAGGTCTGACGCCGCATAATAAGGCGAAAATAGAAGTCCGAATCGCTTCCTCCTGAAAAGTGCGCCTACGCTGAGATACAGTATTTCCGGGAAGCTGAGGGCGAGGCGAGTCATGGTCGAGGTAACACGAAAGTTTAATTGCATTTGAACGATACAATCGCGGTGAGTTCATGACGATCGCCCCTTGGTTAGAAATAGCAATTCCCGGCGCCGCAACGCTGGCGTCGCTCTGGATTGGGCGAATGGCTTACCTCTGGCAACGAGCGGCGTCGTTCGCAAGGCGGCAGAAACGTAGGAAGGAAAAACCCGCACACAGTCTGCACATCCCAAGTCGAGTCAAAAAACCTGAGGAATACTCAGGCGGACAGACTCTGCACCAAGCTCAGTGGACCTACCTCGAACGTGCAGCAGAAGCGCAAGGAGGGTACTTCGCAAAGTCTATCTTAGCCGCCGTTCTTCCTCCCATGGCACTCTTCCTTCTCTCGGTCCAGATATTGGCCTTGCCTAGTGGTGGGAACTGGGCTGTCGGTCTAATCCTCAGCGAAACTGGCTGCTTGGCGATTCTGGTCTTTGTCGCTTTGACGAGCCAAGAGCCGACCGCAGAATGGGTAGAGAATCGGATTCGAACCGAACTATTCCGGAGGGAGCAGTATCTAAGCTTGGTTGGAATTGGCCCGTATCTCTCGGATGGGCCGGCCGGGGAAGCGGATGAAGCGCTCCGACGGAGGGGACAGATTGAGGGAGCTAGGGCTCGTACTCTAATAGAACTGGTGCCGATGCAAGAGCCTTCAGGTCTAACTTGGTTGGAAGCATTACACCACAAGGGCTCATTAAACCTTGGTACACACCCTGACCTGATTGAAAGGATGGAATCGTATTTTTACTACCGGATCGGAAAACAGCTATTATGGTTTGCAAACGAAATCCGCGACATTCAGGAATCGGACCGAACCTGGTCTCGACTTCTCACCGGAGCGCTTCTGGCTTCGATCACACTCTCGGTGCTGCACACCCTGCATTTGGGAGAGCACCACTCTTCGGACGGCGCGGAGCCGCTGTGGGGTATTCTGATCGGAATGCTCGCCATTGTATTGCCGCCCTTGGGGACCGCTTTCCTCGCAATCCGAGCGATGTATAATTTGCGGGGCCGCCGCCGGATTTACGAGCATGAAAAGTCCCTATTGCATCTCCACTCGGGCGCGCTTCAGGCGCTGATTGAGAACGCTAAGCGGGTATCCAGAGACACGAGCAACAGGCACGCGAACAACATCGATTTCGATTTTCGCGCGGTCGCCCTGCGGACCGAGCAGTCTCTTTCTATCGAACTGCTACAGTGGCTGCTCCTTATGGAACGAGAGGACATTGAGGTGTCTTCGTAGCGTAGGCAGGAGACTACTAAGGCCGAATGCATGAGACCTGCCACGCAGATCCTTCACACCGCCAGATACTCCGATCAGCGTGGAGAGTCGATCAGCTCACCTCTATACCGCGCCTCGACAGTCGTTTTTCAATCGATGGCGGAACTCGAAGAGGCATCCCGAAATCCGCATGATGTTTTCTATTACGGACGTTACGGCACCCCCAACAACTTCGAACTTGAGCGAATCTTCGCGACTCTCGATAGCGCTGAACGAACGTTCTCGGTTTCGTCGGGCCATGCTGCATTTAGTGCAGTTTTCCTGGGCCTTTTATCTCCCGGCGACCATTTGATCATGCCTAATTGTGTGTACGGCCCGGCTAGACGAATGGCCGCTAATTTTCTCGCGCGGCTTGGCATCGAAACGGCATATTTTGATCCTCGTTCACTTCAGAGCTTGCGTGACGAGATTCAGACCAATACTCGTCTTATATACCTTGAGTCACCAGGATCGTTAACTTTCGAGATCCAAGATGTTGACGCGATAGCAGCCATCGCTCATGACATGGGAATACTAGTTGCCGTCGATAATAGTTGGGCAACTCCCTTACTTTTCCGGCCATTGGATC
>CAXSIG010000084.1:0-9371 GCA_964237255.1 uncultured Bryobacteraceae bacterium | reverse complement strand
GGGCATTCTGACTGCGTAATTGGGTTAATCTCCTGCAAGGAAAACGTATGTCAAAAGGTTCAAATCGCCATCGATTCGCTCGGGTGTACAGCAGCGCCCGATAGCTGTTACCTTGCACTCAGAGGTCTGCGAACTTTAGCCGTGAGGATGGAACAGCAGGGCAACACAAGTTTGCGGCTTGCAACCACCCTTAAACAGCATCCAGCCGTGGTCGACGTATTTCATCCGGGACTGCATCACAGTCCAGACCACACATTGTTTATAAGGGATTTCAAGGCCTCGGCCGGAGTGTTTAGCTTCCAGCTGCACGATTCTATCGACGAAAAGCGCAGTGAGTTATTCCTGTCAAAGCTGCATTTGTTCCGAATCGGGATGAGCTGGGGAGGATTCGATAGTCTAATCTACCTGGCGCGAATACGCAAAATGCGGCCGGCGACGAATTGGCCTCACGAGGGATTGACTGTACGGGTCAGCGCAGGTTTAGAAGACTACGTCGATCTCGAAAAAGACCTACTCGGCGCCCTCGATGAAGTCGTTAGACCACTCCACCGCGATCCTTGAATCCTGTAAAGGCGGCTTGGGCATTTGTGGGCCCGCCCGTCATTAGGATCTGGCTTTCCGCCTCTTCCAAATAGACATGGAAGCAAACAAATGCCATAATCCATAAATAGCGGGCGTTTTTTAATCGCCTTTGGCCTGTTAGTGCATACTGATCAAAAGACAGTTCGCCTGTGGGACTCTAACTTCGTCGCCAATGAGAATCTAGGTTGCACCGGCGTTTCCCTTACGATCAAATCGGTTACAAGCTCACCAATGGCAGGGCCATGTTTGAATCCGTGCCCGGACCCTCCCCCCACCAGCCAGACATTCGGCCACCTAGGATGCCGGTCCACTATGAAGTCGCCGTTCGAGGTGTTCTCATATTGGCAAACTCGGTATCCCAAGAGTGGTGCTTCGCGTAGGCCAGGGAACATTTCGCCGGTCCGCGTCCTTATGGCTGTTAACTCATTTGCGCTCACAGTTCTATCGTCCAAATCAGGATTGAAAGAATCGCCGTGCTCGTCACTCATAATCTTTACGCCCTGCCCATCAATATCAGGGACGACTGCAAGATTTCCCAAATCTAGCCAAGCGGGCAGCTCATAATGTGAATACAGTCGGTTGCCACTTGGGGCTCCGAAGAAGAAAACCGGCTGACGCGTGACTCGTATTCGGGAGCCGAGCAGTTCAGGGAAGAGCGTGGGCAACCATGGTCCACATGCGAAAACGTAGGTTCCGGCAGATAACAGCATTGACTCGCCATCGAATCTAACGCACAATTCAGGCCCTTCACGGACAGCTACGTGGCTCGTTATAAAATTCAGGCCTTTTGTCCGGTGGTGTTCCACTAGGGCGGCGACAGCCCTGTGCGCCATGAGAACCCCGGCCTTTGGCTCAAATAATGCCCCTTCGACGTGATCGAAACACATTTGTGCATATTTTTGCACCAAGTCCCCAACGGACAGGCGCTCATACTTAATGCCGATCTTTTCAAGCACTGCGGCGCTCTGCGCCGTAGTGCTTTTACCGAGCCGCTCCAATGACAGCACACCCGTGGCATAGAAAAGGTCATTGCGCCCGGCGGCTTTGAAAAACTGGTGCCAAAGTTGGAGCGCACGCGCCGCCATTCGAGCATAGAGTTCGTCGCCGCCATACGACATCCGCATTATGCGCGTCTCACCTCCAGAGCTTGAGCGGGGGGTTGCAGCTCCGTAAGCATCTATGAGAACTACTTTGAGACCAGCTTCTAGAAGAGAACAGGCGATCCAAGATCCAAACACGCCGGCTCCGATTACGGCGACGTCGCACACTGGGCCAACCTTTCCAGAGTAAAACATTATGCCTCCTTGCAAAGTGCAGCTCGACCGCAATGCGTTTTGTAGCGAATTTTTACACTTGAGTCCAACTGTCCCGTCGAGGATGATTAGACAGATACCGGGGTCGACCTGGTTTCCATACCTATTTGAACGAACGCTGTGAACTCAATTTCTATTTCGGCACCAAGGGGCAAACCGGCACATCCCACGATGGTGACCGCTATATCGCCGAGCCTAGCGACAGCAGCCAAAACGCGCTCAGAAATAGACAAGTCCTTAATGTAGACTGTTAATTGAACAATTGCGACTTGTTCCCCGGCATCCCGAACTATGGCCGCTATGTTGCGTAACACCTGATCGGTCTGTTCAAGCGGATCTGCCGAAACAAGTGTTCCCGATAAACAATCGATCCCGATCTGCGCGCCAAACACGAAAGATCCAGCGAGAATTGCTTGAGAATATGGGCCGATTGGTCTTGGAGCGTATTTTGAAGTGATTTGCCGCGCATTCATAGAGCTACTCCGCCGAATTGGAGAGAATCCTTGTCTGTCTTCCGTTTCTGGATTCCGAGCTGGAAAGCGGTGGGTCAACCAATTGCGGATCAAACGAAGTGCTATACGACATATTCGCTGTGGCGGCTTTGAGCCCCGAAACCAATCTCGTATTTTGCCCCCTGTCCATTGCTCGCAGGACGCACAGAACACCGATTCGGCCAGCTGCAAAATCTATTCCCCGCCAGAGACTTCCATGCTGCATAGAAGTGCGCCAGGCGCACGCGATACTAGCGCTCGTCCTCAGCAATGTAGTCAAGGCATTAGAGGAAACCTGGAGAGTGGGAAAATATCCACCTGAGGTGATCGCTGCTGAATGAGCACTCCGCCGTCAACTACCAGACACTGGCCGGTGATATAAGCCGCTTCTGGCGTTGCGAGAAACAGTGCTGGTCCTGCAATGTCGTCCGGGTTTGCCAGACGCCCAATCGGAACGGTCATTCCCCGAATCGCAGCCTCCTCGTCGCTAATTGGGTATGTCCTAACAAAGCCCGGCACAATAGCATTAACCCGGATTCCGTAGGGGGCAAGATCGAGGGCCATCGCTCTCGTTACCGCTTCAATTCCGCCTTTTGCGGCGTCGTAAGCTGCGTTGCCTCGATGTGCCTTTGTTGCGCCGCCGCTCGAAATATTAATGATCACACCGTTTTGCTTCCGTGCCATCATTTTCGCCGCGCGGATGGAACAATAAAAGCTGCCACTCAGATTTACGCTTATAATCCTGCTCCACCATTCGTCGTCCGCCTCCAGGAAATGCCGCTCTGTTTGCAAGAGTGCCGCGTTATTTACCAAAACATCGACACCACCAAAAGTCGAAATCGTTAAGTCAAAGAGTCGTTCAACGTCCAGAGGACTTGAAACGTCTCCGACCGCTGGTATTGCGTTTGTCCCAAGCGAGGAGGCGACCTCCATTGCACGGGCTTCGTCGACATCGTTGACGACGATACGGGCGCCCTCTCTGGCGAATCTCTCCGCTATCGCGCGGCCTATTCCGTGTCCGGCGCCGGTGACTACGACAATTTTTTCAGCAAATCCCACTACCGTGGCCTCCCGTTGTGTGCCCTGAAAACGATTTCTCCGACCGTCACCAGACTGTCATTTAGTTGCCGCCGGTTACGGCCAAGTACACAGTATCCGTTCAGCAGAAACCAAGTAATCCTTGCTAACACCGTAGGTTTCGACTATCCTAACACAGACTAACTTTGGATATTACGAGTGGTAAACAAAACACCCATTATCCCGGCCCGTCTGGGTGTCGGAATGGATTTCCTCGATCAACTCACAAGCTATGACTTCCAAGAGCTGGTCACCCTAAGTGCCCAGATAGAGAATCGTATAATCCACGAATTACTCCAGAGGATCGAGGCCATGCTCGAAAGCCTTGGCGCCCGCTATGCTTCCAGGACCGCCAGCTATCTGTTGCTTGATTCGGTCTTCAGTTTCTCGGCTCACTACTACGAGGAATCCCGAATTCTTGCACTTCACCTGAAGAGCTTGAAAGCCACTCGAACAAAACTGCTATCGGTGCCACCCCCAAGCGCCCCACAACAGATAATTCCCATTACAAGTTTTGGAAATATTGCCAACGTCACGATCACTTATGACAACACAGATTTCGTGAAACTGCTCGGCGGCCCCCTAGAAAGGATCATCAGGGATTATCTAACAAGAGCATACGAAACCATAGCTTTGGCGCTCGATTTGGCAGCCCGCCGCTTTCGCGCCGGCATTTTCGATCGCCTCTATCAGTTTGTTGATCGAGCGGTTTTTAGAACTCAGCCATCTTTTAGCCATAAGGGGCATTATTGGCTCATTATTTTTAGCGGAGATGAAGGCTTATTTCTTTATGACGATGATTTTCTCCGCGAAGCAATGGTCCATTTAAGGCGCCCAGCGCGGCAGGTAAGCGAATACAGCCCATATCAACTCACGATCGCTCTTCTGACCCACGGCTTGCCATTTCTTCGAACGCTTTCTCATCAGACCTTCGCCCTGAAACAAAAGACAATGAGTCTTGGGTTTAAGAAATCCGGTTACGCGGCAGCGGCCAACGAGCTCTGGACAGCGATCGGAGGGGTTCAGGATTTCAAAGATTTTACCGTTTATCCGATAGCGGAGGTGGATGATCACCGATTGGTCGCTGGCTTCAAAGCCTCTTACGGCGCTAATTTCACCACGGTGCTCGATACGATCAAATTTGAGTTGGCTGAAGAGTTTCGCGCTTCTATCGGCCAATATGACAGCTATTTCTCGAAAGTCCATAGTCTCGGCAATCATCCGGGTAGCAGCCGGATTCAGGTTCAGACAGATTTCACACCTGGTGGAGGCGCTTCCGCCGTTACACCAAGTCGTACTCCCGTAAAACGTGTGGATCAGATTTTCGTCAGCTATTCGCAAACTGATAGCGCTTGGCTTTTGCGCTTGCAGGGCGCTCTCCGCCCGCTCGAGCATCGACTCGGGTCCCTGTGGTCCGACAAGCACATCAAGCCTGGAGAGTTATGGGAGGAGACTCTAAATACAGCACTTGCGCGAAGCAGCGCGGCGCTGCTCCTCATCAGTCAAGCCTACTTCGCGTCTGAATATATTTGGAACCACGAATTCCCGGCCATTCTAAACATGAGGGCTAAAGGCCGATTGAAGGTGTTTTGGATTCCAGTCGGGGCGTCTCTCTATTGTGAGACTAGTCTGAAGTGGATTCAGGCTTTACATCCGCCCTCCGATCCACTCAACCGCCTTTCGGAATCGGACCGGGATCACGCGATGGTTAAAATTGGCAAGTCATTTATTCGGCATGTGGACGCCGAGTGAGGACGGGCTGACACGTTTATGCAAGAACATCATCTCATTGTCGGTGGCGGTATTGCTGGATGCGTCTCCGCACTACTTCGGACGGCCGCCGGATACGCAGTGACCATTTTGGAGCGGGACTCTCAGGTTGCCGGAGCGCTGCCGATTTGCCGGGAGACGAGTAATGTAGTCAGCGAGTTTCACAGCGGCGCCGAGTATCCGTTCGATCCTCAAAGCGCCCGCGACTGCCTTGATGGACGTATACAAGGAGAGAGGCTCTTTCCGAATCTGATTTTCGGCGGCAAAGAATATACGCGAATCGTCGCATCGAGGCGGATGCCGCTTGTCAGCGATGACGTCATCGACTACTGCAGGAAAAACCTCGCGCTTCTCAAAGATCACTATGCGACGTTGATTGGGAGGGATTCTCGGAACGCCGTCTTCGGTGCGCCCGGCGACGCCTTCCGCGAAATCGATCCGGATACTATTGAGGTGGAGGACGCAGGAGCGGCGTTTGTTACACCGCAGCGGGGAATCAACCCTGCAATCGTGGCCGCATTACTTCAAAACGCTTTGTTGGCTTCGGGCGTACGGTTTCTGCCGTCTACAACAGTTACACGGATTTCGCGGTCGCCGCTGGGATTCGAGGTTAAGACCCACGACGATAGATCTTTCGATGCCGATCAGGTTCTGATCGCGACGGCTCACCGTGGATTTCAGCTAGCTCGGACTCTTGACCTAACCTTCCATATACCGCCTATGTATACAGCTCTACGGGACTTACTGTTCGTCACCTTGAAGCGCTGGCAATCTACCCGTTATACGATCCTCAAATTAGAAGACCGGTTCGGGGGAATGTTCAGTCCATTTAATAGCTCAATCGCGATGGTATATCACCCGCCTGCTGCGCATATCTCCTTGGCAACTATTGATCCCCATACCGGCGACATAGACTCATCAATCGCAGCCGGTGCCGACCATGGGCACAATGAGCAGCAAAGGCGAGCTGACTGGGCTTTATCGGCTTGTCAGGCCTTTTATCCCGAACTCCGCGACGCCTCGCTCATCAAGGTTAGTTCTAAGGTTGCACTCAACACATCGGAGGAATCCCGTATCAGAAGAAGAATTGAAATCATTAAGGTGTGCGAGGGCTGTCAGTTCATCGCTCTTCCAAAGTGGACCATGGCCGCCAGTGTGGCTCTAGACAGTACTGCCCAGGCCTTATCCTATTCCGCGGCGCGAGGGACGATTCCGCGCCGAATGGCGGAGGACCGAATAGCCGACGCCAAAGATTATAGAATTGCAGTGTCAGCTGCCTGGCACAATGATCCTGCGGTTGTGCAAGATGCTGCCGCAGAGCACGCCTTCGCGATGGGACTTCCTAAGCAACTCGCTGTCCCGTTCTATGTATGAAAGGCTATCACCGTTGACCTTATGAGATCTAGCAAAATTTCTTCTATCGCTCTAATCGCTGAGCAATGTAGGAGGACGGGCGCAATCAATCTTGCACAAGGTGCCGCGGACTTTGTGCGCAATGATCTATTCGCTATGCGGCTGTCGCAGGATGATGTTCACTTAGCGGCCTCGTATACAAACCCACGCGGCACTCTTGCACTCCGTCAAGCCTTGTCAAGGTACTTGAGTCGGCTGAAGGTGTTTCCTGCTCCCAGCGAAGACGAGCTGTGCATCACGCCCGGGGCTACTGGCGCGTTTGCAGCTACAATATTGGCATGCACCGAAGCCGGGGATCAGGTGCTTGTGCATGAACCATTTTGGGACTATCATGTCGACCTGCTTCGAGCGATCGGGCGCGAGCCGATCATCGTCCGATCTCGCAACGGGCACTATGATCTCGCCCCAGCAGAGGCTCATCTTGCGTCTGGCGCGAAAGTACGGGCGGTCGTAGTAGTCAGTCCCGGAAATCCGTCTGGCGAAATAGTGTCGCGGGAATCAGTCTTAGCTTTGCTGCGCGCAGGAGAGCGTTCCCAAGCAACCGTCATTTTGGACGAGGTCTATTCTGAATACATTTGGTCGAAACCCGCGAACCTCCTTTATGACCACAACACAGCCCGAACAACGTCTAGATTGGTTCTATGCCACAGCTTATCGAAGAGCGCCTGTATCACTGGTTGGAGACTTGGTTTTGCAGTCTCTTCGAGCAAAGTCGCGTCAGAAATTGCGCGATGTAATGGCCTATTGACTGCTTGCGCACCGGCTCCGCTGCAAACTGCTGCCGCTACGCTTGTTGAGACACTCCCCGAACTGACTGTATCGTACCGAGATATCGTGCGTCGCAGTAAAACGATAATAAAAGAGGCTTTTTCTTCTGCTGGATTTGAAGTACATGAACCAGACGGTGGGTTCTTTTTTCTGGCCACTTTTCGGGGCTCTGCGGAATACGGCGGTCGCCTAATCCGTGATCGGCTCCTGGTCGCTAAGAAGATCGGCGTCGTTGAAGCAGACGGATTCTTCGACGCTCCGCAGCCGAATATGATTCGAGTGTGCTTCGCAGTGCCCGTCGCGGTCGCGTTACAGGTAGAAGCAGCGATCACTGGCTTCAGTATGCAAGGCGATGAGCCCCCGGGTCTCGAATTCAATGGGACATCATGATACCGGATTACTCCCGTTGCCGTTATTTCTAAGTACGAAAGGAAGGCCGGAAATGCAATACGTTGTGATTGGGCGCGATGATGAGACGCCCGGAACACTAGAAAAGAGACTAGCCGTAAGGCAGGAACACCTTAAATTAGGAGATGATTTGGCTCGGGGAGGACACTTGATTACGAGAGTACTCTTGCTGGACGAGCACGAGACAATGCAAGGGTCACTTTTGATTTTCGATTTTCCGGATCGGACCTACCTCGATAACTGGTTGAAGATAGAACCCTATGTGATCAGCGGCGTTTGGCGCAAGATAGAGATTATCCCTTGCCGGGTCGGATTACCCATCAACTTCGCCTAACAAATCCTGACTCCAGGTTTGCTCGCCAACACAACTCGACTATTGGCTATCCAGTTCTCCCGCCTAAGTTTGATTCCTGTGTAGTCCGGCAGCGTTTAGGATGAACCGGAGTTCGCTCACAACAAACACTACGCCGTTACTCGGGTATAAGCAGTATCGGTGTCCACAGGTCCGCGAACCAGTTTCTGAAATATAGGTTTCGAATCGCCGCAGTTCTGCTAGGGAAGACTACTGAGAAAAGCGTTCATCTCGCGCAGTACGTCGCCCTCATTCGAGATGAAAACGAAGTGATTGGCGTGCGGCAAGAGAACGACTCGCGCTGAAGGCACACCATTTTGAAAGGCTTTCGCTTGGGCACCTGTTGTTGCTTCGTCCCGC
Source organism: uncultured Bryobacteraceae bacterium (assembly GCA_964237255.1). Classification (GTDB taxonomy): domain Bacteria; phylum Acidobacteriota; class Terriglobia; order Bryobacterales; family Bryobacteraceae; genus JALYXI01. Next base: position 837 of record CAXSIG010000084.1, on the reverse strand, counting down.
GTGTCAGCCGCCGCACGATCTGCATCGTCTTTGAAGGGTGTCCCGGTTGCGTGTGGCACCGCAAAGATCGCGAGAACAGGAACATGGATATCTGTGTACTTCTGCATGCCCCGCATAATTGCCTGGGTAATTGGCGGCGCCTGATCCGCTGGCCGCTGGGCTAGAGGCACTTCTGCTAAGGTTTTCTTCAGCTTCTGCAAGTCGCGTTCAAAGCCAGGCAGAGTGGTGCCGAGAAGTTCGTCAATCAGCTCCCTGGAATCCGCTGTACTTTTCCCCGGCTCCAATTGCTCTAGCTTTCTCTGCAGATCGGCCAAGTCGATTCCTAAATCCCCTCGCGAGCGGTCATAGTATGCATAGGAATAACCAGCCTCTAGATAGATCAGTCCGCCGATTCGGTCGGGATGCCGCGATCCCACTGAACTCAATTCCTCACCTCCTAATGAGTGACCGGCCAGAACGGGCCGGCTCAGCTTGAGTTCATCCAGCACTGCAAGAACATCGTCTCCGAGACGATCGGCTGAGTACGCCGCCTTCAACGAGGGTAGCGGTGCACTCGAAGCCCCGAATCCGCGTCGCGTTATGGAGTAGACATGGTACGAAGCCGTCAGTTTGGGTGCGAATTTGTCGAATATGTGGGCTGTATTTCCCAGACCGGCCAACAGCACAAGTGGCTTTCCAGAGCCACCCCAGTCGAGTACTTCGAGTTTCACGTTCTTCTCTACTTGTATGAGCTGTGCGCTATGAGGAGAGGGATCAGACCACGCTGATTGTTTTGTTGACGTGGTTGCCCTCTAATGAAAAAGAAGTTGCTTCATGCCTGCCCCTCGATCCGGGCTC
>CAXSIG010000083.1:8632-12653 GCA_964237255.1 uncultured Bryobacteraceae bacterium | reverse complement strand
TGCCTGGAACCAACCATCGCCGCTTCGTCAAGCACGATCACATCACGTTCCGTAAACCTTACTGCATTGACGCGCGCGGCGAATAGATCGCGGTTGGCCTGCATCTCGAACCGGACCTGGCGTTGCTTGAAACTCTGGCCGGTCCAGTCGGCGATCCGGCGATCCATCTGGGAAAGCTTGTCCTCCTGATCCGGCAGCTTGTCCATTGCCATGAATAGACTTGCCAGAGTGCGGCTTTCGATGGCCGAACCTTCCTGAAGGGACTGTGCCGCCATGCCGGAAAGTGCGACGCCCCGAACGCGATATCCTGCCGCTTCCCATGCCTCTCGTGCGGCTCCGAGCATGTGGGATTTTCCTGTGCCCGCGTACCCGATCACGATGGAAAGTGCTGAGGCCGAAGTGGCGTGGTCGAATGCTTCGCGCTGCTCGGTTCCTAGAGTCTGGGCCTTGGGCGCGGCATCGCGAACCTTGTGGAAGACGCCATGTATCTTGCGCCCCGCAAGAACGTCCGAACTGTCCCGCATAGAAAGCTCGGTTTCCAGCAGGTCGCGGCTGGTGTATCGCGTCCTGCCCACACGATCCTCGCCCAGCTCTATGAAGTCGTTTAGTGCTCTGACAGAGTTGAAAAGTTTGCCTGCTTCACTAACATCCTGGGGATCAGCAGTCTTCTCAAGCCGCTTACCGATCTCGTAGTGCAGGTCCGACGCGGTGAAGGTCGATTTACCTTGGGTAATGCCGGCAAGAATGATTGCGGGATCGAGAGAATCAGTATCCGGTTCCGGGATAACGCTTGTCTTTGGCTTTGGCGTGTTGACCCTTTCATCTCGCCGTTTTTGACTCTCGAATGAAGCTTCCGATTCGCCGGCTGCGGCCTTCTGCTCCCGCTCGCGCTCCCGCCATGCTTGGCGCAGCTGCTGTTGAATGTGGGCGGCCTTGGGAACGGACGCTGGATCGAGGTCGGCAAGCCGCGCATCGATCTGTTCCTTCAGAACACCTTTCGTCGTAACCTGGCGCGCAAGGCTGTGAATATCGCCGGCCTTATCGACCACGACAAAGTTGCGGTTGTCGCCGCGCGCAAGAATGTATCCGGCGTCCTGAAGCGCCGCGCGAAATGCTTTGCCGCTATCGGCCTCATGCCAGAGCTTTGTGATGGTCTTTTTGCGTTCGGTCGGGTCAAGTGTCGTTCGCTTGGCCTTCTGATACTCCTTGCGATCAGCCGCCTTCTTTCCTTCCTGTCGCCGTTGTTCCTTCGGGCGCGATTTGTCATCGTTCTTGAACTCGGGACTCGCGACGTTCTGTAATCCGAATCGTTCCTCGATCTCGCGCGCCGCTGCGACGTTTTTCTTATGCGTGAAGGCGTCCCGACGTGCCTTGCCCGTCGTTCGGTCGATGCGGGACCAGACAACATGAATGTGCTGGTGACCTTCTTCGTTCTCGTGGATGACGATGGCTCGCGGCTGGCCCTGAAAGCCCAGTTGTCTTTCGAGGATGTTCACAGCTTCGACCTGTTGCTCTCGCGTCAGATGTTCGTGACTAGGAGTGCGAAGCTGCGCGTGCCACAGCGGCTTTTTGCAGCGCGTTCTTTCTGCTTCCGCTTCCCAACTTGCAAGCGCATTCGTCAGCCCACGGTGCGACGATCCGCGAAGCTCGATCATTTCGACCCTATGGTTTTTCTCCGCAACGAGGTAATTGCCGAGATAGGACCCGAGCTGACCACCATTGGTACGGCAAGCGCCCTTAATTATCATGACGGTGGCCCTAGCGCATCGCGGAAGGATGTGATGACCATCGCCAGCTTTACTTCGGCGGCGGCCCATGTTTCGTACAGCGGATCGTCTCCGATTTCCAACAGATCGACCAGTCGCTTTAGGTGGTGACCCGCATCCTCTCCAGCGCCAATACCGCGAGCGATCAGCTTGCGATCTACGTGGAGTACGGACGCGGCCCGAAAGGTGTGGCCAAGCGCAAGTTCGCGGATGTAGGAAGTGAGTTCAACTCCGGCAGCTTCGGCACCGGCTTCCAACTGTTTTAGCTGCGTCGGTGTAACGCGAATGATCTTGCGTATGGTCATCCGTTCCGTTGTGACAGGGGCGTTTCGCTTCATCGTTTTCCGCTCTTGGGGATGCACGGGGCGAAGCCCCTGCGAAAACGCGCTAGGTGACTAGCGCACGGCTTGCATACCCTCCTTTCGGTCATCATTCGCGAAAAATCAATTCAGTCCTAAATAAAATCTTGACAGAATCACTCGCATAATTCAACATTGTGATTGTGTAATTGGCTTACACAAAGAGGAGGTACTTCTAACCGGTTTCCAAAGTGTCGATGTCGAGCAAGCTGTCGAAAAGCAAGACTTCTGAAATTTCATTCACGTTGTCGCGGTCCCATCCAATCCGCAGTCGCTGTTTCTGAGATGGGGCTTATGGCCGGTCAGCCGGCGCAGTAAAGGGTGGTGTTAGGAGAAACGATTTATGACGACGTTGCAGCTTAAGGTAATTGCTTTTCAATTCGCGATTTTATGGTTTGTAACGATCTGGCAGCGCCACAGAAAGCACGGCCGTAAGTATTGGGAAGCCAGAGGGCATCGCGATGTGCATTCCATTCGTCTCAGCCGTCTTAACAGTCAGAAATTTCAGCGTCTTGGCTGGTTGACTTGGGTCGTTCTAACCCAGTGGCTCATGCTCCACGGCTATGCATTTCTTTACGGGCTGTTCTTCGGTGTTTTCGTGTGGGTCATCGTCTATGGAATTGGCCGCTATTGGTTCCATACACACAACCCATACGGGGATGTAGCGATCGATGAAGTTCAAAATGGGATGGTTCCTAACCATCGCCCGGTAGCTCCGCAAGCCTACAAGGGATCAGCGCGTCAGGTTCACGCCGGGAATGATCCAGACATGCTGGATGGAGGTACGCGATGAACACTGTCGAAAACCATGTCCGTCGTGAGATTTCGGGTCTTCCTGATGTTCCTGGGGCTGCCGCGCTGGGAAGTCGTTATCCGATCCTTGGACTCACCCGTACTCAGTCTGGTTGGGAGCGCATCGTATTCAAAGGCGAAGCGAATATTGCATGGGTTGCTCGGCCTGGCTCAGGCAAAAGTCGAGCGGGTGCGATTCCGAATCTGGGCAGTTATGCCGGCTCAACTGTCACCATTGATCTGAACAACGAACTTGCAGCTGCCACTGCACTATGGCAAGCCGCAGTTCTGGGACATGACGTAGCGATTTTCGGCCCCGCTGGGTTCATCGATTCAAAGGCGCTGCGCATCGGCGAAATACCCAACATCCGGCTTGGCTGTTTCAATCCTATCGACACGATTCGCGCTTCACCTACACCTCTGGTAACCGCGCTTAGGCTAGCCCAAGCGCTTATTCCCGCCGATTCAAAGGACCCAATTTGGAGCAACGGAGCGCGCCTGAAGGTTGCATCCTACGCCAAGTTCGTTGCTACCTCGCCATATCTCGACGAAGCAGAACTTCCACGAAATATGGCTACGCTGTGGAACTTCTTGTCTAATCCATACGCTGAGAAAGAAGTCCTTCCGATCATGCGTGAGAGTGACGATTCTGTCATTGCTCAGCAGGCCTTTCTCTATTCTCGAATTTACGAAGAGGGCGGAGAAGATAATCGTGAGGTTCAGGGCTATAACTCTCACGTCATAACGAATCTCGCGCCGACGTTCGGGGAGCCATCGGTCCTCGAAACCATGACGGAAAGCAACTTCCCTTTCATCGAGATGAACCGGCGACCGATGAGCGCGTATTTTTGCTTGCCAGGCTACTTTTCTGCGGCAGAGCCGAACTATTTGCGACTTAATCTGGGCGGCTTTTTCGAAGAAACGGAACGAGCGGGAAGGCGTGATCCTTCGGCAGCGCAACCACCGATCCTGGGTATCTTTGATGAGTTTGCAGGGTTGAAACATTTCCCTCTAGGAGTCGATGCAATGGCTCGGTTACGAGGGTTCGGATTCAAGTGCATATTCTTCTGTCAGTCGTACTCCCAGCTTGAACAGATTTATGGT
>CAXSIG010000083.1:0-8545 GCA_964237255.1 uncultured Bryobacteraceae bacterium | reverse complement strand
CCATAGTCATCCCCGGTGATAGTCAGTCATCAAAGCCAGGCGATGGCGGCACGCTCAGTCACCATGTCGATAGTCGCCATGTTTTCACCCCGGATGAGGTAATGCGGCTTCCGGTTGGTGAATCAATCATCAAGCAAGTCGGGAAAAATCCGATGAGAGAGCGGCTGTTCCATCCGAGTCTGAAAGATGACTTCCCGGAGTATGTTGCCTTCCAACAGCACATCAAAGAAGGCTGGGATGTTATTGATGCTGCCAACGTTGCGAAGCAGGGTTTGACGGAACGCAGGAATGTGGTTCGTCCGGTGCCTCCGCCAGTGATGCAGTCAGCACCGGCGAAAGCGTCGAATACCAGCTTCTTCGGCATGTTCGACAAGGGTCTGGCCAAACTCATCGGCCAGGACACTGAATAACCAAAACGCAGCAAACAGGAGGTGAACGTCATGGACAAAGCGTCCGTGAATCGTCTCGCGTCTGAAATAGCGGGCGTGGACAATTACGAGGAGCGTATAAGCCGGGAAACCGGCTTTGCGCCCTTCATGAAACGCAACCCTGCGATGGTACGGGACTATCATGTCGCGCTTACCATCGCCAACCGTCTTGAACTGCTTGTAAGGGATTCGGAACCGCCGGTAAATTTCTCTGCGCCGGACTTGGCGGATGGTGGTTTACACGCCCCATTCGTCATGCTGCACGCCAACGAGGTGATCCTGCTTCGGCACGTCCGAGCATGTCTTGCACGGTCGCCGATCCATCACATCGAGATCACTGAAGATCGCGAGGTTGTGCTTTGGTCCTGCGTGTATGACGTGGAGCAACGCAAGTCGGTTCTTACGGCGGTTGATAGCAGTCTGCCAAGGTTTCGGAGGGCTGGATAAATGCCGACCGTCGATGACATTCAAACCGGCGTTACCGCACTCCAGGTGCAACGGCTTGCCGCCCCATTAGTCATGGAAATAATCATGGCGCTGTGGAAGGTGTTTGCCTCGTCTGCCGACATGTCAGAGCTGGAAGCCGACGGCGTCATGATCGAGGCCATTATCCCGTCGATCCTACTTTCGTTGATGCGTATCTGCCGCCGGAAGGGCATTGATTTCGATCTTGTATTAAAGGATGCGCGTGACCTGGATCGTTGCGTCAGCGCAGCCGAGAAAAAACAAAGCAACTGAAAGGGAGGGTATCTATACGCCACGTCTTCTAACGCCAAATGAAGCTGCCGCCATCCTCGAAATGCACCCCAAGACCCTCATCAAATGGGCGCGCGAAGGTTACGTTCCGGGCCATCCGCTAGGTGAGGGTAAGCGTCGATTGTGGAGGTTTTTCGAAGCCGAAATTGTGAACTGGGTCGAGGGTCGTAAGAACGGAGGTAAACCCAATGCCTGATGAAAAAGAGTTGCGCGACATGTCGGCGGACGAAATCGCGCAGCTTACGCCAGCCAAATTCCGGGAACTCGCGGACAAGCACAACGACGGTCTGGAAACTCGCGAGAACCGACGAAATAGGCGCGATGAGCGAACGCAGGAACAGTGGCGAGAAGAGACGAAAGGGGACTATAAAAACTTTCTCTTCAAAGAACGCGAGAAAACGTCCGCCAATCAGCCCGAGAGCATCGTTGGCAACCTGAAGCTATTTGGAAGGGCCGTTCTCGATTCCTTGACCTTTAAGGATGTGCGCGAGGCTGACAATGCGTCGGTTTTGGCTCGCATTGATGAGGAAGAACTGCGACGTAACGCGATCGATGATGCGCTCGACCGCCATCTTCCGTACCCATCCGCCGGTCCTCAGTATCAGCTTCCGAACAAACCGCTACGGGAAATGAACCTGGACGAAATAGCCCAGCTCACGACGGAAAAGTTCAGCGACCTTGCTCATGAACATAACGACTACCTCGAACTGCGGGAAAACGCTGCCGAGAGGGTCATCGTTGATTCAAAGGATCGACAGGAAACCGCGATTAGTGAAAAGGCCGAGATCGATGCATTCTTGTCGAGTCTGTATCCGAAACCACTGTCAGCTCTTGATCGGCGCATGGCCAAAAAGATCGAAGAGGCCAAGGTCGAACGAAGTGAAGGCCGTATGGCTTTCCAGTCGGCATACGACAGCGTTACCGAAGCGGCGGAGAAATCACTGGAAGAGCACAGGCAGATTGTCCAAGACGGCCTCGCCCGCGGATTCCTAAAGCGCGACGAATTTGACCGGATCGCGGAGACATCGCCAGACGGGGATCATCGCGTGCGCCCCGGCCAGAAACTGGCAACCGATCAGTTGAAGGGCATGGAAGACAAAGAGCGTAAAGCTCTTCTGAACAAGGTAGATGAAGCGGTGACGTGGGCCGCGTTCGCCTATGGTGCCGAGCATTCGCGTGGCGAAGAATGGCGCCAGCCGGAAAAAGGAATCAACGACCGCCCTGCGGAAAAGTTGGTAACCCGCGATCTTGGGCTCACCGACGAGGCGAAACAGAGAGCCAAACGAAGATCCAGAGGGCGATCAATTTAACAGGAAAGGTTAGGTGCAAAGAAATGCGATTCAACCCGGACGTAAAAGACAAATCACATCTGCTTCCCGCCGGCGATTACGATTTTGAAATCCTGCACGCCAGCGAAAAGACATCGGCAAACAACAACGACATGGTGGTCCTGAAGCTTCGCGCCGGATCGAACGGAACCACGCGGATCATCACGGACTACATCGTCGCCAAGAACACCCGAAAGGTGAAGAAGGTCGCGCAAGCGGTCGGGCTTTTGGACCTTTTCGAAACTGGCGAAATTCTGGCCGAACATTTCGTCGGGCGCAAAGGTCGCGTCAGGCTCAGCATCGAGAAAAGCAGCCACATGGATTACGAGGATCGCAACATTGTCGACACTTACTTGACGCCAAAGAGGGATCGACAATGAAGCCGCTGCCAAATAACGTGGTCAGTCGTCGCAATCTTGAAGCGAAACGCCCTCCGATATGTCTCGTGTGGAGGCAGTCCCGATCTTAAGAACGTTCCTAAGGAGGCTGGCCAGTGAGCGGATACAAAACTCCCGAACCGATTTTCGGTGTAGATATAAGCACAATCCCGCTTTCCGGCGCGGACTTGGATGCTGCCGTGGATATCTGTGCCGTGGCCGACTGGTGGGACAAAAGGTGGAGTGAGTCGCAACTGCGGGAAATCGGCGATGTCTGGGGAGCCACCCTGGCCGAAGTGCGTGATGCGCTGACGCTTCATTACGAGGCAATGCGTGATTCGTTGCCGCATGCTAATTCCCGGAAGGAGGCGCGCCTGCGGCAGATGAAGATTCCTTGTTTCCCCGCCCTCGGGTAAGAAATTGCGGGCCGGAGTTGGGATAAACCGGCGTCAGGGTCAAAATCGCATCGGGAAAGTGAACCCAGCCGCAAATCACGGGCATGTCAGTGTGCCGGCGCGCCGACTGGCCTAAAATAGTGACTGCCAACGGCGCTCATAGGAAAACCTATGGAGCGTTATTAAGAAGGATCATTGCAAAAAACCAAGCGCAAGAACGGCACAGTCGTCTGGACATTCCGCTGGCGGGAAACCGCTGGCGGCAGTCGTGTCCGGCGAAAGAAAATCGTTGGAACGCTTGCGGAGCTACCAACCCGCAAAGCAGCCGAACAGGCCGTCTCTCAGTTGCGTACAACCATCAACACCGAGGTCGTTTCGCCGGAAACCGTGAACGATCTCATAGCCCATTACCAAGTTCATGAATTGACGCCCGAACGGAAGGCGTTTTCCTCGATGGAAACCGAGCGGATTATGCTGCGCAAGTACATCGGTCCAAATTGGGGAGAATCGCGACTTTCGGAAGTCCGAACAATCAAGGTCGAAGAATGGCTCAAACTGCTCGAACTGGCGCCGGCGTCACGAGCGAAAGTAAAGGCAGTTTTCAGACAGATTTATACGCATGCTATTCGCTACGAATGGCTGACGTTCAACCCTATCAGCAAGGTCCGCACTTCTCAAAAACGAGTGCGGGAAAAGGATGTTCTTGAACCGGCAGAATTTCAGGCCCTGCTTGAACAACTGACGGTCAGGGACAATGCCATGGTGATGCTCGCCGCGAGTGCCGGCTTACGGCGTTCGGAGCTGGTGGCGTTGCGGTGGTCGGATATCGATACCGTGAAGATGGAAGTATCCATCACGCGGGCATTCGTCCGGTCTCGCATGGGCGGAACGAAAACCGATTCGTCTAGTCGACCGGTTCCCCTGCATCCCCTCGTACTGGAAGCACTCACGCGATGGCGGCAAGAGGCTCCCTTTGCGGAGAATGCCGACTTCGTGTTCGCTTCCGTACGGCTGAATGGGGCGAAGCCGCTTTCTCCTGATACGTTGTGCAAGAAGAGGATCAAACCAGCGGTGAAGCGAGCCGGCATAGAGAAACAGATCGGCTGGCATAACTTTAGACATTCGCTTGCGACTTGGCTGGGTCAGACCGGTGCTGACGTTAAAACCCGCCAGGACCTAATGCGGCATTCGACAAGCAAGATGACCCTGGATGTTTATACCCATGGGGTGTCGGCGGCGAGAAAGGAGGCAAACGATAGCGTAGTGGAGATAATGCTGCGCAAGCGCAAGGAAGAAATGGACCCCTCTGGACCCTTGAGGAATAAAAGTGCAGTCTAGTAGTTGTAGTGTTCGTGTTATAGAATCAAACAGTTGGGCGCGTAGCTCAGTTGGTTAGAGCGCTTCCTTCACACGGAAGAGGCCCGGGGTTCGAGTCCCTGCGCGCCCACCATTCCTCAAGTCGCGGGCTTATTTAATTTGCGTCGCCGTTAGTTCAAGTTGCAACTGGCGTTTTGTGGTGAGGTCGTCCGAGGAAAAGATAATAGTCGGTTTCCTGAATGGAACCAACACATCACCCGACCACTTGTTTTGCCGAATAACGGGCGGCGCGGCCGGTCCGGAGGATGGAGTTAGCCCCGCCTCCTGCAAGACACCGCTCACATCTGCCGTTACATGGATGGATAGCTGTCCGTCTTCTACCTTGGCGTGGTCGCAGTCGATGTTCGCTCCTAAATCGTAATAGGTGTACTTACCGCCTGACAGAGTTGGAACTCTGCTTCCCGACCGAATCGAAGCGCTCCTCGAGTCGCGTGCGGTTGATGTTTGGGCGAGATAGGACCGGCTATTGATCACCTTGCCGCCTTCGGTTTCCTTGGCTACAAAATCCAATCGGATGTATTTAACGGAGTCCGATTCCTGTGCGAAGGCTTGAGTCGACATACACAATGCGGCAAGTAGCGTGATGGTACGAAACATTTCTTAATTCTCCTTTTGTAAAGCTGCTATCTGTATCGGTGAAATTTCAAGCGGGCTGGGATCGACAATCGGAAACAAATCGCTTTCCGGGCCCTCTGTCGCGGCAATGCTCAGCAACGCACGTTCATCGTTCGTGAGTGGGAACGGAGTCGGGAAAATTGGTTCTTTCAAAACCGTTCGACGGGCGTGCCGGGCGACCGCGCGTGAAACAGGAGCGATGGCTGGCGCTTCCTTGTTCTCGACTCTCGCAATAACTTGTGGCGTTGGCTGAACAACTGCGGGACGATGAATCCAGAAAACCACCACAGCTGCAAACGCCAACACGGGCGCCAAAGCAAACCACTTACCGACGCGCGTCCGCTGTGTTCGTGCAAAAATTCGCTGTTCCCACGCGGCGCTCGGTTCCGCGTTTGAATAACCGCGCAATACGGCATCGATCAGTTCTTCGGGATCGGTCATGTTAGCTTTTTGTCCTCATGGCTACATTCGCCTTCGCTTTCAATATTTCCCGTGCGCGGCTTAGCCGAGATCGAACGGTTCCTTCAGGGATGTCTAAGACTTTAGAAATTTCCGCCGAGGTCATTTCGTCAACGGTTGACAGTACAATCGGGTGCCGAAATTCGTCGGGCAAGGATTCGATCAGGCGGTGAAGCATCGCGCGCAGGTCATCATCCTTTACCGTCGGTTCCGCCGTCGGCGTTTCTGGGAGGGGTCGCCGCACGCTTCGCGCACGGTCCACCGCCAGTCGCCAGACGGTTCGAGCCAGAAATGCGCGCTCGTCGTTCGCCTGTTGCCAGGTGCGCGCGCGGTACAGCTTCAGAAAAGCCTCCTGGCCCACATCCTCCGCATCGGCGGTGTTTCGCAGGACCGAATAAGCCACGCGAAAAGCGAAGCGGGAATGGCGGCGAACAAAGTCCGTGAATGCGTCCTGGTAAGCCGTGGCATCCGCTCCACCCTTCCATATCAACCAATCCAGTGCGATCTGCTCCGGCATAGAAAAAGCACGTTCGCTAGCTAAGACCGCGCTGACCATCGAAGTGTTCAAGTTTTTTTGTCGTGAACGCGGGCTGTGCGATACTCACTCTTTATGTTTTGCACGTCATACGGGCGGAATGTGCGGTCGCTTATTGCGATTGATGTATTCCTGCGCCTGACCCGTATGGACGTGTGTTGCGGTCCGCCCCGCCGCTGACCCTCGTCCGCACTTTCCCGATTTTCACAACTGAAGGAGATTTGTCTATGAACGCTCCCGTTCTTTGGGAGGACACGATTCAGCCCGGCGCAACCTGGAGCCACGTACTGAAGCGCGGTACGGCACTGCGGCTTACCGACCAGGAAGGCGGCGCGAACGCCGGAGCTATTTTTCTAAATTTCGATTGTCCGACCGAGCGCTACAACATGCCGGACACACTGAAAGCGCAGCACATCGCGCGGCTGACGAATGGACTGGTTCTGTATTCGGACATGGGCCGGATTCTGTGTTCGATCACGGAAGACACGTGCGGCTGGCACGATCCGCTCTGTGGTTTCGCTAACGAGAAAGAGGTGCTGGAGAAATATGGGCAAGCGACGTATCAGGACTGCCGCAACGAGTATCACAAGAATGCGCGGGATGGCTTCCTGATCGAACTGGAGAAGTGGGGGCTGGGGCCGCGCGACCTGAATGCCAACGTCAACTTCTTTAGCCGCGTGGATACCAGGCCGAACGGCGACTTTGAGTTTGCGGCGGGAAATTCGGAGCCGGGTGATGCAGTGGAATTGCGCGCCGAGATGAATGTACTGGTGATTGTGAACACGTGCCAACATCCGCTTGATCCGAATCCGAAATATGGTCCGAAGCCGGTCGGCGTGGCCATCAAGAAGGTGGAAGCGCCTGGACCCGACGATGCATGCCGCGTGTCGCGACCTGAGAATGGACGCGGGTTTACGGTGACGGAACGGTATTTTCTATGAGCGACGTTTACTCGTTCGACATACAGGCGGGGGATGGGTGGATCCGGGAGATCCGCAAAGGGCAACGCTTCCGCATCGTGGATCTGCATGGGAACCAGGCGGTCGACACGCTGTTTTATAACGCGCACGATTACGCGGAACGCTACAGCGCGCAGGACACGATTCGTGCGCAGCGTAATTTGTATCTCACGACCGGTACGAAGCTGATGTCGAACCAGGGCAACGCGCTTTTGACGATCGTCGAGGATACTTGCGGACGGCACGATACGTTGGGCGGAGCTTGTTCGAATGAGAGCAACATGGTTCGCTATGCGATTGAGAAGCGGCACATGCACGCTTGCCGCGCCAGTTTCCTAAAGGTGATTGGAACGTGGGGACGGGGTTTAGAGAAGCGCGATATTCCGAACAACATCAATTTCTTTATGAACGTGCCGGTGACGCCGGAGGGTGGATTGACCTTTGAAGACGGCATCTCCGAAGCCGGAAAGTATGTGGAGATGCTTGCCGAGATGGATGTTCTTGCGCTGATCAGTAACTGTCCGCAGCTGAACAACCCGTGCAACGGGTACAACCCCACTCCGGTTCGCGTGACCATTCGTTGATGTTTCGCAAGGTCCTGATTGCGAACCGCGGCGCCATCGCGTGCCGAATCAGCCGTACTTTGCGGAAAATGGGGATCGGTTCCGTGGCGGTGTATTCGGAAGCGGACCGCGATTCGTTGCATGTGCGAATGTGCGATGAGGCCATTGCCATCGGGCCGGCTCCGGCCGGTCAGAGTTATCTGGTAATTGACCGTCTGTTGGAAGCGGCACGGAAGACAGGGGCCGAAGCGATCCATCCGGGCTACGGGTTTCTGAGCGAAAATGCCGCGTTCGCAGAAGCGTGCGCGGGTGCGGGTATCGTATTTATCGGCCCCACGCCGCAACAATTGCGCGAGTTCGGTTTAAAGCATACGGCGCGCGCCTTGGCTGCGGCAAACCAAGTGCCGATGCTGCCTGGAACCGAGCTGCTTTCTTCGTTGGAAGAAGCGATGGAACGGGCCGCGCAGATCGGCTATCCCGTCATGCTGAAGAGTACGGCGGGGGGTGGCGGCATCGGCATGCAATTGTGTGCGTCCGAAGCGCAATTGGTGGATGGATATGCGGCGGTGGAGCGGACCAGCCGCGCGAGTTTCGGCAGCGCCGGGATGTACCTGGAGAAGTTTGTTTCCGAAGGGCGGCACATTGAAGTCCAGATCTTCGGCGACGGCGCGGGCGAGGTGATCGCGTTAGGGGAGCGGGATTGTTCTGCCCAGCGGCGCAATCAGAAAGTGGTGGAGGAAACACCGGCTCCCG
>CAXSIG010000082.1:9274-12716 GCA_964237255.1 uncultured Bryobacteraceae bacterium | reverse complement strand
AAATCCGACAATCCGCCTACTGGGTTGGGGGAGCCGGCTTTGCCACCGGTGATTCCAGCGATTGCAAATGCGATCTTCGCGGCTACGGGGAAGCGGGTGAGGCAGTTGCCGTTGTCTAAGCTTGGCTATAGCTGGGCTTAAAAGCCCTACCGTTTAAGACAAACGGATTTTCGTTCGAGCTTTCTGTAACGATTGTTGTGTTCGCGTCACTAAGCAACGGAGCACAATCATTCGATGTCGATTCAAGTTCGCGTATACGATAACGGCGACCATTCCGCCATTTTCTGGCTGCCCGATGCCTCAAAACCAATCCCGAATGCCGTGGTTTCGCTATCAACAAGAAACTCGGAAAGACAACGACTTACGTCCATAGCTCCGTAGGCTTTAGCGACACTGACGTCCGGCCTACGGGTTCCGATGCGTGGAAATGGCCTCTTCAGCGCTACATGTGGTGGGATTACAGCGTAAAGCCCGGTGACACGGTCTCCTACCAGGTCATTCCGGTGCTGGGGACTGCGGCCAAACTAACGCTTGACACTGCACACGCCAGCGCCTGGACTGACCCAATCACGGTAAGCGGGCAGTGTAGCAAAAACATTTCGGTTTATTTCAACAAGGGCGTGGTGGCATCGCAGTGGGTGTCGCGCGACCTGGAGAAAGAAGCGCCAACAGGAAATAAGCAAACAGAGCTGAAAACACTGCTTGCCAAACCCGGCGATCCCCTACGCGACGCGTTGGGCGGCCTTTTGAAAGAGCAGTTGTTGCAGCATCTGAAGGATGCAAAGGGCGGACAAGTTTTCGCGGCGCTGTACGAACTGAACGACCCCGAACTGATTCCCGCTATCAAAGCACTTGGCAAGCAAATGCACCTGATTCTTGCCAACGGCGCGTTCAACACGAAAGATCCGGATGAAAATGCGGCGGCGCGCAGTGAACTGAAAAATGTAGTGGACCTGCATGACCGGTTGGTAACAGGCAACCATTTTGCTCACAATAAATTCGTTGTGTTTTGCGACAAAGCGGGGCATCCACAGAAAGTTCTGACCGGAAGCACGAACTGGACCTGGAGCGGTCTATGCGGGCAGGCGAACAATGGCCTAGTGGTTTCCGATCCCGCTGTCGCGCAAGCGTACCTGGACGAGTGGAACCGCTTGCTGGCCGCGAAGAACGGCTATCCCCCGGAGTTGGCGACGGAAAACTCCAAGCTGCGGCAATTCAAGGTGGATGGCGCCCAAGTCACCACTTGGTTCGCTCCCACAAAGGGAGAACCAGACTTGAATTATGCTCGGAAATTAATCGCCGGCGCAAAAGACGGAGTCTTCTTCCTGTTCTTTCATCCTGGAGTTTTTCAGGAAGATCCCACCAAGGAAACTCTGCTTCAAGACGTGCTGCAACGCCATAATCCCAAGAGCCCCGATTTCGACGAGCACCTCTACATTCGTGGGGTGGTGAACCAGGAGATTAAAGGACTGACCGGGCAGCCAGTCAATCTATTCGACGGCGGCAAAACCGGCCCGCAGAAGTTAGGGATGGACGTCCTTGTGCCTGCCAACATAAAGGAAAAGTTCCATACCTTCGATGAGGAAGCTCTCCGCGCCACGATGGTGATGGTGCACAGCAAAGTGGTAGTGCTGGACCCCTTCGGCGCCCATCCTGTTGTAATGACGGGTTCGCATAATCTTGGGCTGAAAGCTAGCGAATCAAATGACGACAACCTGATTATTTTGGAGGGTCCAGAGGTGGCTCCTTTGGCGGTCGCTTACGCTTTGAACATCATTGCGATTTATCAGACATACCACTGGAACAGTTACGTGGAAGCACACCGCAAGGATCCAAAGGTGTGGCACGGTCTTACCGATGACGACAAATGGCAGACTGGACACCTGGCCGGCGAGTCCTTAGCCGAGCTTCAGTTTTGGATGGCGGAGAAACTGGACGCAGTTGCCACAACAGCAGTGGGATCCGGTGCACACAAGCCCAAAAGCAGTACGATCAAGCGCTCAAAGAACTAGTGACCAAGCCGTTAAATACCCTTCATGCCGGTATCCTTCTCACCGGCAAGTCTGTCTTATAGGCAGGAGGGTATGAAGATGTTCAAGCAATCAGTAGTTGGAACAGCGGTTCTGGCGGCGGCTTTGGCGATTGTGCCCACCGCAGCCCAGGCGCAGCAGCGCTACAACGGAAATGCTTACAACCAGGGCACGTACAATAATTCCGCGCCTGCGCGTGGAGCGTTCGGCAACGCCTACGTGGGCAA
The DNA here is from genome assembly GCA_964237255.1 of uncultured Bryobacteraceae bacterium. Classification (GTDB taxonomy): domain Bacteria; phylum Acidobacteriota; class Terriglobia; order Bryobacterales; family Bryobacteraceae; genus JALYXI01. The sequence continues at coordinate 10,459 of CAXSIG010000082.1, read as the reverse complement.
CGAATACTCCCGGGATGAATATCGCGAACCACGCTTCGGAAGTTTTCGCGAACGGGAACGGGAGCGCGAATGGCGGGAACGTCTCCGTCGGGAGCGGGAACACCGGCACTTCGAAGAGCGGTATCGGCGCGATCGTTTCTGGTAACCGTTCCTCAAGTAAGCTAGGAGCGCGTGCCTTTCCTACTCGCTCTCGACCAGGGGACCACCAGTTCCCGCGCTTTGATCTTCGACCACGATGGCGGTATTCGCGCGGTAGCACAACGCGAACACCGGCAGATCTATCCCCAGGCGGGATGGGTGGAACACGATGCGCGGGAGATCTGGAGCTCTCAGATTGCGGTCGCAATCGAAGCTCTAGGAAAGGCAGCATTACGGCCTCGTGATATCGCGGCCATCGGTATCACGAATCAACGCGAGACCACTGTCGTATGGAATCGCGAAACCGGCGAGCCGGTCCACCATGCAATCGTATGGCAGGACCGGCGCACCGCCGGAATGTGCGACCAGATTCGCCGCCAGGGCCGCGAGAAGGACATTCAGCAGCGTACCGGGCTGTTGATCGACGCTTATTTTTCCGCGACCAAGATCGCCTGGATTTTGGACAATGTGGAAGGCGCCCGGGAGTTGGCGAATCAGGGGAAGCTTGCGTTCGGGACTGTCGACTCCTGGCTGATTTGGAATCTGACCAGCGGCGCGCTGCACGTGACCGATGCTACGAACGCTTCGCGCACATTGCTTTACAACATTCAATCCGGCGAATGGGATGAAGAACTGCTCGCTTTGTTTCGCGTGCCCCGTTCCATGCTGCCGCAGGTGCGGTCCTCGAGCGAGGTGTACGGGAATGTGCGGACATCGCTGGGGCTAGAGGACGTGCCGATAGCCGGTATCGCCGGTGACCAGCATGCGGCGCTGTTCGGACAAGCTTGTTACGGTGCCGGACAGACCAAGTGTACGTACGGCACGGGTTGCTTTCTGCTGCAGAATACGGGCGACAAGCCGATGCCATCAGACTCGCGGCTGCTCAGCACGCTGGCTTGGAAGATCGGCGACAAGACTAGCTACGCGCTTGAGGGCAGTATATTTATCGGCGGCGCTGTGGTGCAGTGGCTGCGCGATGGATTGGGAATTATTCGGTCTTCGGGCGAAGTGGAGGCTCTGGCGCAGTCCGTTCGCGATAACGGAGGC
>CAXSIG010000082.1:1732-9264 GCA_964237255.1 uncultured Bryobacteraceae bacterium | reverse complement strand
ACCTGGTTCCTGCTTTTGCGGGTCTTGGAGCGCCGCACTGGGACGCCTATGCGCGCGGGACAATTGTCGGGCTGACTCGTGGCTCTACATCGGCGCACATCGCGCGCGCATCACTCGAGGCCATTGCGTATCAGGTAGCAGATGTTTTGGATGCGATGCGATCCGATTCGAAGCAGGATATCCCTGAGATTCGGGTGGATGGTGGAGCGGCGTGTAACTACCTGCTGATGCAGTTCCAGGCGGACATTCTGCAGACTCCTGTGATTCGTCCCGCCGTCACCGAGACGACGGCCTTGGGAGCGGCTTATTTGGCTGGCCTGGCGGTGGGATTCTGGAAAGACCAGAACGAGATCTCTTCGCAATGGCGCGTCGATCGGCGTTTCGAACCTGCGATGGACAAGGCTGAATCGGAACGGCTTCGCTCTCGTTGGGGATTTGCGCTTGCTCGCGCGAAGGCTTGGGAGCCGGAGCATCAAGCTTGAACCGGGCTGTCATGCTGGCGTCCGCAAAAGCGCGGCGCGAACCGTGGGACATGATCGTGATCGGCGGCGGTGCGACGGGAGTCGGGGTCGCTATCGATGCGGCTTCGCGCGGTTACGATGTGCTGTTGCTTGAGCGGAGCGATTTCGGGAAAGGCACGTCCAGCCGCAGCACAAAGCTGGTGCATGGCGGCGTACGATATCTGGAGCAGGGCAACATCTCGCTGGTAATGGAAGCTCTGAAGGAACGGGGCACGCTTCGGAGCAATGCGCCTCATCTGGTGCGGGACCTAGGCTTCATTGTTCCGAATTATGACTGGTGGGAAACGCCGTTCTATGGCTTCGGGCTGAAAGTTTATAATTTGCTCGCTGGCAAGTACGGGTTTGGCGCTTCGCGTATTTTGTCACGCGACGAGACTATTGAGCGCTTGCCGACGATCCAGACCGAAGGCCTGCGAGGCGGAGTCATCTACTTCGACGGACAGTTCGATGACACTCGGCTGCTGATCAATATGGCGCAAACCGCGGTGGATCAAGGGGCGACGCTGCTCAACTATGTGCCGGTGACAGGTCTGCTGAAGGATGGGGACGGATTCGTCAATGGAGTGGCAACCGCCGAATGGGAAGCACGGGCAAAAGTGGTGATCAACGCCACCGGGGCGTTCTGCGACACGCTGCGGATGCAAGCCGAAGCGGATGCCAAGCCGATGATTGCCGCGAGCCAGGGAGTCCATCTGGTATTCGACCGTTCCTTTCTGCCGGGCGATAGCGCGATTATGGTTCCACACACCAGCGACGGGCGCGTGATGTTCGCGATTCCGTGGCATGGTCACACATTGGTTGGAACAACCGACACTCCGATCGCGCAAGCCACTGAAGAGCCGGTCGCGCAGCCACAGGAGATCGACTTCATTCTGCAGACCGCGGGTGAATATCTGGCGCGGGTGCCGTCGCGGGCCGACGTGCTCAGCGTGTTTACCGGTATTCGTCCGCTGGTGAAAGCCGGTGAGGGTAGTAACACTGCGGCGCTCTCGCGCGACCACACGATACAGATCGATAAGTCCGGCCTGCTTACCATCACGGGCGGCAAGTGGACTACATATCGGCATATGGCCGAAGACTGCGTGAACCAAGCGGCTACTCTAGGGACGCTTCCCGAGCGCCAGTGTGTGACAAAGACGCTGAACATTCACGGCTATCACAGCAACGCCGCGAAGTTCGGAGCGCTGGCGGTATATGGCTCCGACGCTCCGGCAATTCAACAGCTGGAGGGCAGCGAGGAACGGCTTCATCCCGACTTGCCGTACACCGCCGCCGAGGTGCGATTCGCGGTTCGGGAAGAATGCGCCCAGACCGTGGAGGACGTTCTCGCTCGAAGGACGCGGGCTCTTTTTCTGAATGCCCGCGCCGCTCTCGCCATGGCTCCACGAGTCGCGGAACTGATGGACGTTCCCGATCCTCAATTGCCGAAGTTTAATGAGATCGCGAAAAACTATTTGGTTTGATGGACCGGCGGCTCCAATCGGCAGATCAGAAGTTCGCGTTCGAAAATCATCTCCGGTGGAAGATGATCGTGCAGTTCGATGAAGAGTTCCTCGTGTCCCATTACTTCCGTTCGCCAGGCTGAGAGGCTTACGTCCTGGATGCTCTCGAACTTATCGCGCGGGAATGCGAGGCCGTTCCATTCCAAGTCTTCGTAACGCGGCATCCATCCGATGGGGGTTTCATTTCCCAGGGCGCGGCCGCGCGCGCGGTCGACAATCCAACTCAAAACGCGCATGTTCTCGCTGAATCCCGGCCAGATGAATTTGCCGTTTTCATCCTTCCGAAACCAGTTCACGTGAAAAATGCGGGGCGTGGCTTTGAGCAGCCGCTGCATCCGGAGCCAATGACGGAAATACTCGCCCATGTGATAACCGCAGAACGGGAGCATCGCCATGGGATCGCGACGAACCGCGCCTACCGCGCCCGCCGCTGCCGCTGTGGTTTCCGAACCCATGGTGGCGCCAACGTACACGCCTGAGCTCCAGTTAAACGATTGATACACCAGAGGCATGGTGTTGGCTCGACGGCCTCCGAAGATGAACGCGCTGATAGGGACCCCATTCGGATCTTCCCAAGCGGGATCGATGGTGGGACACTGCGAGGCGGGCGCGGTGAATCGCGCGTTAGGATGCGCCGCTTTGCGTCCGGTGTCGCGTCCGATCTCCGGGGTCCAACGCTGGCCTTGCCAGTCGAGGCATTCGGGCGGTGGATCATCTGTGAGACCTTCCCACCAGACTCCGCCTTCGGGCGTAAGCGCGACGTTGGTGAAGATACTGTTCTTCGAAAGCGTCGCGATGGCGTTGGGGTTGGTCTTCGGCGACGTGCCGGGAGCGACACCGAAGAAGCCCGTTTCCGGATTGATGGCGTGCAAGACTCCGTTGGCGTTCGGCTTCACCCACGCGATATCGTCCCCAACGGTCCAGACCTTCCAGCCTTCGAAGCCCACCGGCGGGATCATCATGGCGAAGTTTGTCTTGCCGCACGCGCTGGGGAAGGCGGCAGCCACGTAGCTCTTCTCGCCCGCCGGCTTCTGGACGCCGAGGATCAACATGTGCTCCGCCATCCAGCCTTCGTCCCGCGCGATGTTCGAGGCGATGCGAAGCGCGAAGCATTTCTTACCGAGCAGAGCGTTGCCGCCGTATCCCGACCCGTAGCTCCAGATCTCGCGTGTTTCGGGGAAGTGGACGATGTACTTCGTTTCGTTACAGGGCCACGTTACGTCTGTTTGTCCGGGCGCGAGCGGAGCGCCGACGGTGTGCATGCACGGCACTACTCGTTTGGTGTCTTTATCAATCTCGCGGAAGACCGGTAATCCGATTCGCGCCATAATGCGCATGTTGACGACGGCGTACGGCGAATCGGTCAGCTGCACTCCGATCTGCGACATGGGCGACCCGATTGGCCCCATGGAGAACGGGAGCACGTACATGGTGCGGCCGCGCATTGCGCCGCTGAAAAGTTGTTTCAGCTTCTTCCGCATCACGAAGGGGTTCTCCCAGTTGTTGGTGGGACCGGCGGCGTCTCGTGACAGGGAACAGATGAACGTGCGATCTTCCACACGCGCGACATCGTTCGGATTCGATCGAGCGTAGTAGCAGCCCGGCCAGAGATCCTCGTTTAATTTGACGAACGTTCCACCCGCCACCATTTGGGCGCACAGCGCGTCGTATTCCTGCTGGGAGCCATCCACCCAGTGGATCGCGGCCGGACGCGTAATGTGGGCCATCTTCTCCACCCAGCGGATCAGGTTCTTGTTCGTGCTCAACGGAGAGCTCGATGGGGCAAAGGACATCTTTTTATTATCGGCCCGCAGTATGCTGAGTTCATGCTGCGTAGCATCGCTCTTGCTGCCTACCTTGGATACTATGCGTTCGGCGCCGAGGAGCCGCCGAAATCCTGGATCGATCCGGATACGGGTCATCGTGTGGTGCGGCTTACCACGGAGCCTAATAGCGCCAGCTTGTACTTCAACCAGAACGGGTATGCAGCGGATGGCAAGAAGATGGTGTACACCACGCCTCGCGGAATCTCCGTCCTGAATCTGGAAACGAAGGAAGCGAAGCCGGTTGTCGATGGGCGTGTGCGCATCGTGGTGACCGGCCATAAAACGCAGAACGTCTATTACATCGAAGACGGCGAGGTTTGGGCCGCGGATGTCGACACCGGGAAGAAACGCGAAATCGCGAAGCTTCCAACCCGTGGGGGAATTTCAACCGTAAACGCCGATGAAACGCTGCTTGCGGGTACCTATATCGAGGGTGACGTGAAGGACACGTCTGTCGGGTTCCCCAAGGGCGAGATGATGGAGCGGCGTTTGGCTCTACATCTTCCGATGGCACTGTTTACGGTGAATACGGCGACGGGTGAAACGAAAGTGATCCATCGCTCGACGGATTGGTTGAACCATCTGGAGTTCTCACCCACGGACCCGAATCTGATCATGTTTTGCCATGAGGGTCCCTGGCACAAAGTAGACCGTATCTGGGTGATGCATTCAGATGGTAGCGAGGTAAAGCTGGTCCACAAACGGACAATGCTGATGGAGATCGCGGGTCATGAGTTCTGGAGCGCTGATGGTAAAACGATCTGGTATGACTTGCAGACGCCCAGGAGCGAGGTGTTCTGGCTGGCCGGATATCAGGTGGAGACGGGCGCGCGAACCTGGTACCACTTGTCGCGGGATGAATGGTCGATTCATTTCAACGTGACGCGCGACGGCACGCTTTTCTGCGGAGATGGCGGTGATCCGGGACAGGTGGCGAGAGCTCTCGACGGGCAGTGGATTTATTTGTTCCGGCCCAAGTTGTCACGCAATATGGGAGCGACGGTAAAGAAGGACGAGGTGGTTCCAGGTGCGTTCCAGGCGGAGAAACTGGTTAACATGTCGAAACACAATTACCATCTGGAACCGAATGTTAGTTTCACGCCGGACCAGAAGTGGGTTGTGTTTCGTTCCAATATGTTTGGGCCGACTTATGCCTTTGCGGTAGAAGTGGCTAAATAGGGCTGCAGCAGGTTTGGCGACAGCGCGCGAAGAGCTTCCATCACGCACATAGCATTCAGTTCCGCACCGGCGCGTGTGGTGTGGGTGTGTTCATCCGCGAAGAGAGGATCGACTCGCTCGCGGTCAAGCACGTCGTAGTGGTTCGCAATCACGGTCGCTAGGTCGATGAACGGGACGTTTGCGGATGTTGCGATTTCTCGTGCCCAACCGGCATACCGGTCATCGCGCGCGATCTTTCCGTTCTTCCAAATCTTGCGCGGCACCGGCGAGCAGACTAGCGGTGTGCATTGTTTGGCCCGCGTGTCGGCGATGTATTTGCGCATGTACCAGCCGTACGTGTGAACCGTCTCATGCCGCTTCAGAATGGGGTTTTCGATTTCTCTCGTTTCATCGCCTGTGCCTTTGAGCGAACCGCGAGAGCGCGCCGCATCGTCCAGCGGGCCGCCATCGTTGTGGCCGAACTGCATCATGACAAAGTCGGCTGGTTGCATTTCGGCCAGAACTTTCTCCCAGCGTCCCTCTGTTATGAAGGTGCGACTGCTGCGGCCTCCTATGGCTCGATTCTGCACCGTTAATCTGGTTGGGTCGAAGTAGGATTGGAGGAAGTCGCCCCAGCCCCACTGGCCGTTGCCGCCGGTCCGTTGCCGTTGCGAACTGTGGAATCGCCGATCAGGAACAACATCGCCATGTTAATTGCCGTACGGAATCACGTTGGTAGCGACGCCATCGGGAGGCAGCGTGAACTTCGACAGGGGATCCGGATGCGCGGGATCGAAGCTGCCTTTGATCAGGTGATCCGCCAACGCTAGCTTTGCTTTGCGAATGCCTTCGGCGACACACTGGGCCAGTTCGTAACTGCCGTAATCGTTGTGGTGCGTTTTGTCGCCTGGCGCGAAGGCTTTGGGCGCTTCCGCTGGACCGAGCGCTTCGTAAAATTGAACACTCATCGCATTGAGATCGATCAGCGGGACATCATCTTCCTTCGCGAGTTGCCGGACGGCTTCCGGGAAATCGCCGAGCGTGTTTACTATGTGCCCCGCGCCATCGAAGTTCAGCCGCTGAACCGGTGTGATCAAAACGGGCTTGGCGCCGTGCTCCCTTGCTTCGGTAACGAAGCGCTTCAGATTGGATTTGTAGGTAGTGAAGGCTCCCGCTCCTTCGCTTGTATCCTTCTGATCGTTATGGCCCATCTGGATGAGGAGCCAATCGCCTGGCTTGATGACACTCATCAATTTGGCCAAGCGATTCTCGCCGATGAAGCTTTTCAGCGACTCGCCGGACTCGCCATGATTCGCGACCGCGATATCGGGCTTGAAGAAACGCGTGATCATCTGGCCCCAACTGTTGTAGGGCTCCGCGCCCTGATCGGTGGACGTGGAATCGCCCGCGATGTACACCGTGGGAAGATTCGTCACCCGTTCGAATTTTATCTTCGGAGGTAGTGGGTGGTCGCCCAAGACTTCAATCGTGATCCGATCGTCCCAGGCCCACATTTCGCTTTGCCGCTCGCGGTCTTTCAGTTTGACGACACCGCCGGGATATTCGGGACGACGCACATTCACGATGAAGGTGCATTCCGTGTACTCGCCTTTGGGCGTGGGCAGTTGTTCCACCATCAAGCGCCGCAATTCCGCTTTGATGGTGGTGGTCACAGGCTTCGCGAAGCCGCCGAAAGCGACCGTCACCCGGTAGTTGCCTTCTTCCGGCGCGGGCACCGAGTAGAACTGCGCCGCAGCTAAGAACAGGATCGGTAAGGTCATCAGAAGTAGATTTTGATTCCGAATTGCAGGTAGCGCTGCTGATTCAGACGGGTGTTGTTTTGCAAGCCGCCGCCGATCAGATTTCCGGAGTTGATGTTATTGCGAATCTGGTAATACTTGAAACCGTTGCTGGTGGGGTCGAGGATGTTGAATGAAGCTGCCGTTGTGGTGCTGAAGTGAGCCGGCAACGGCGTGGTGTAAAAATTCGCCGGAAGCGCTCCACTGGTGTTCTGTTGGGAAAGAATCTGGTTCTGAAACGTCGCGAGCGCTGCCGCGCCACGAGGATCACTGGCTGGGAATGCGGTCGAAGGATTGGCCGCGGCCCAGGTGTTGTAGACAGTCGAGAGGGTGGCTGCCGTCCAGTTGAAGGTGGGATAGTTGCCGAAGATATCCGTCCCGCCTCCTACGTTTGGAGCGGTGCGGAAGATGGGATGATTCAACGCATTCAACGCATCGACACGTAGCTCGACACGTCGCTTCTCGCCAAGTGGAAACTTCTTCTGAACGGAGAGATCGAGCGTCTGAATTGCCGGTCCGGTAATGCCTGCTATGGTGCGCGGCGCGTTGCCGAGTTGTCCGGCGGGAGGCAACTCGAATGCCGAGTAGTTGACGTAAGGCGCACATTGCGCTCCGGTAGGACAGCTTCGCTTCCAATCGGGATTAATTAGCGGAACGCCGGACACGATGTTCGGACGGATTTCGTGGGTGTGCAGTGTATCGACGAAGTTGTCCGCCGCAATAGTG
>CAXSIG010000082.1:0-1704 GCA_964237255.1 uncultured Bryobacteraceae bacterium | reverse complement strand
CGGTAGTCAGACGCTCCACTCCCGATACGGTCCAATCTCCAAAGGCGGTCCGTAACGGTTTCCATGCGTTAGCGCCCCATGGCTGACCTTTACCGAATGGCAGATCATAAACGGCAACCAGGTTCCACGCATAGGGGATGTTAAACGTCGAGACGGATCGATCGCCGGCGGCGGTGGCGCCGAAGCTATACTGACCACCGCCCACACTGCCCGTGGTGAGGGAGTTCTTATCCGGGCTGGCATCCGATGCATTATCGAGCGACTTGGACCATCGAAAGTTGGTGTACATGGTGAGATGACGCGCTTGCCATCGATAACTCACCAGCGCCGAGTTGAAGCTGCTGTTACCCGACGCGTCAAGAAAGCTGCTCACGCCGGAATAGCCGAGATAGGGCGAAGCGAGAGTGTACAAGGGGACGGTGAGATTTCCGCCCGTGAGAGTCTTGCGGCCCAAGGGATCTGCGACCGTTCTGGTGGCGTTTACGGCGAGATTCTGCAGCGCGGCGAGATAACTGGACGGAGGGTTGTTCAGCACTACGTACGGCATATAAAGATGCGTGCCCTTGCTTCCCGCATAGGAAACTTCGACGATGCCGTGTCGGCCTAACTGACGCTGTAAAGAGAGGCTCCAGTTCTGAAGGTAGGGAATGGCTGTCTCCCCGGAAAGCACGTTGCCGGGGAAGTTTACGGCGGCGTTATAGACCAAACCGTCAGGGCTGTTAGTTAGTCCCAGCGCTTGCTTTACCGGCACATTCGGCACAAACGGAGGATTGCTGGACAAACGCGTAACAGGAACCGCGGAGGTCCCATCGCCGACGGAGATGGGATTGGTAATGGTCTGTCCCGCAGTCTCACCGAAGTTCGCGGCGCCCGACGTAAAGTTCGGAACAGGATTACGATTCTGACCCGTAAGCGGGGAATGCGAGATACCGTAACCGCCACGGACCACCCAGGCGCTCAGGAAGCGCATTTTCGGCGTGTAGGCAAAACCGAACCGCGGCTCAAAATTGAGGTAATGAATGGGCGTTAGATAGTTGGATCGGCCGCCATAACCGGAGAATGCAAAGGGAATGACCGAGGCTTGCGTTACCGTACCCAATCCGAGGGATGCGGAGGCCGCTGTGCAATCGGGAAGTTGGCAGGCCGTGGATAGCTGCATAGTTTTCGCCTTAGACGGGTCCAGGAAGCCCTGCAGATTGTTTAACTCCGTGCGCGGTTCCTGCAAGGAGTAGCGAAGGCCGATATTCAGTGTCAGATTCGGCTTCACGCGCCAATCGTTCTGCACATATCCGGGGAGGGCGCGCCAGCGATAGTAGTACGGAATAGCCGTGCTGGCCAGCACGATGGAGTTCGGCACACCAAGAAGGAAGCTGGCTACGGGATTGCCTCCAATTGTGGCCTGCGTTCCGGCCGCGCCTGTCTGGTCTGTTTGGACGTAGCGGAACTGATAGTTGCCGCCCGCGATGCTATAGAGAGACTCCGAATTCAATAGCGCGCGAGAGAGATCGATACCGAACTTCCACGTCTTATTGCCTCGCGTGACATACACATTGTCCACAATTTGGTATTGCTGCTCCAGGTTGTAGCCCAACGTGGAAGGCTGTACGCCTATGTTAGCGACGCTAGCGCCGTTGTCATAGATATTGACGAGCGGCAGGCCGCCTTTGGTCTGGCTGGGAAGACCCAGTTCGGTGCTAAGGTTGC
>CAXSIG010000081.1:6008-12724 GCA_964237255.1 uncultured Bryobacteraceae bacterium | reverse complement strand
CGAGATAGCCGTCGTGGTCCGAGGAGGCTGTAAAGGAGACGTCCGGCACATCACGGACGTTGTCGTTCGGAACACCGGGGCCGGTTTGCCAGAACGGTTTCGCAAAGTACGCGCTGGGGCCACCGCCCGCCGAAACCAGTTGATTGCGTAGCGCCGCACTGTTCCACACCCGTTCCGGAATGTAAGACAACGCGGACCCGCTGTTCGGTCCGTTTACCGACGCCCAGTACTGGACGCTGCCCTCGTCCAGTTGGGTGCCGCCGACACCTGTCACCTCAGGAAAGCTGGCGGGAAAACTTGCCGTGTTGCCCCTGGATGCCTGGGGGATGGGAGCACCGTAATCGCAAGTTGTCGAGCCCGTGTCTCCCGAAGAAACCATCCAGGTAATTCCCTGCGCGTTCGCCTGCTGCGCTACGGCGCGGAAACCAAGGTTGTATTGAGGCTCGCATCCGCCGTAGCTGTAGGACATGACAGACGCAAGGTTTTTATCGACGGCGTATTGCGCGGCTACCTGCACGTCCGTCGAGTAAACGTAGACGATCGTGGCATTGCGTGCCACCGCTCCGGCCCATTCGATATCGAGATCCGCTTCCGATTCTTCCGAAGCCCGGCGGCCGGGATCGGCTCCGGCCAAGACCAGTTCCGGATCTTTGGCGGGCAAGTTGAACCGGGTTCGAAAGCTTTGGATATCCTGCAGGTTGACCGTGGACCGTCCGATGATGGCGATGCGCTGCCCTGCGCCGTCCGTTCCCGCGCGGTAGAGTTCGTTGGCGCCGTAGATTGTTGCGATATCGTCCGGAGCCAAATAATGGGCGGAGCCGGAGTTGTATTCCGGATGCTCTTCGAGAAGCACTGGCCTGATGTTGCGCCCCACGGGCTCTTCGCTGAAATCGTCCAGTCCGGAAAACGCCGCAATAATCGGCGCGAGCGCGTCGGGAATGGCTGGCTCTTTGGCAGGAGCGAAGTGCATCTTTCCCTTCCATTGGTAGTGACGAATTTGTGTGTGGAGCGCCTGCTGAACGCGGTCAACGGAGCCGCTGAAGGTGATCCAGAGACCGCCTTTTGCGACCTCATGAATTTGCAGGTTCTCCGATCGCAGCCAGTTCTCTACGGCGGTGAGATCGCGCGCGCTGGCGCCAAAGCGGCTGCCAAACTGCTCCGGCGACAACCACTTCCGGAAGGACGCCGAACCCTGCGTTTGCTGTTCCATCAGGAAGCCTTCCAGCGAAGCGTCGGGCTTCAATCGGACGGAGACGTAGGACAAAACCGTGTCGGGCGACACGGGCCCGCGATCGTCCGCGGTTCGGAGATCGCGATGGACATGGCCGCGTAGTGCCGTGGTGCGGCGGGCATCTACCGGTATCCGGACGCGATCCGGCGCGCTCCACGCAGTGGAACTGCAAACTAAGACGGCAAACAAGCAATAGGCAAGACGGAACTTGGGGCCAATCTGAAATGACATATGGGAGATAAGTTGTCTTACTATTCTCTCGTTCACGTGAGTCGTCAAGATAATTCGCTCGATTTCTCAATGGAATTTGATGGCTTGCGCCGTACCGTCGCCAGACCGGGACTACTCTAAATAGTAGATAAGGGGATTCCGTGGCTACTGAACAAAACGTATCGTTCGTGTTTCACGACCCGTCCGGCCGCCGGTGGGCGCGATTTCAGCGTGGCGTACAGAGCGCGGTGGTGATCGGCGGCATTGGGTTGGCTTTGTTTTCGTTAAGCCTGGTGGTGCTTCCTCAGCTTCCGTCGCTAGGGCTGCCGGCCGTTTCGCCAACGAACGACAACCGCGAAGTTGCGGGAATTCTTGGTGGTCGAACCGCCGCGGTGCGCAATATTCCGTTTAAATTCCAGCGCGATATGCGCAAGGATGCGAAAGATTTAAAGTACGTCAGAAGCAATTCGCCGGTACTTCATCCCAAGACCGCGGCTCCCATAGTGGAAGGGAAGCCGGTGGTATTCGGCTTTTACGTGAACTGGGATCCGTCAAGCCAGGCGTCGCTCCGCGCCAACCTTTCGCGGATGACGCACCTGATTCCCGAGTGGTTCTTCCTGAAGAATGCGATGGGCGATCTGAACGACGAAACAGATAAGACCATAGTCGCCATTGCAAACCAGGCGAAGCTTCCCATCATTGCCGAAGTCAACAACAATCGCGAAGGCTGGCGTCCCGAGGAGTTACATCAGGTTTTGATCCATAAGGACCGGCGCGAGAACCTGATCGACAACATATATAACAACCTGGTTGAACATAAGTTCGCCGGCGTGAATATCGACTTCGAATCGCTGACGGCGAAAGACCGGGAGCCGCTGGTGCAGTTCATGAAGGAGCTCAACGCGAAGTTGAAGCCCGCCGGTTTCCTGATCTCCGAAAGCGTGCCGCCGCAGGACCCCGCCTTCGACCTGAAGCGCCTGGCGGAATACGAAGACTACATGATGGTGATGGTCTACGACGAGCACGAACAATCCAGCGCGCCCGGCCCGGTGGCGAGTGAGGAATGGTTTGAGAACCAGATCCATCGCCTTGCAAAATTGATACCGCCTGAGAAGACCGTGATTGCGATCGGCGCGTATGGATACGACTGGATCATCGGCGAGACGGGCGGCACGGAAGTAAAGTTTAGCGATGTGATGGCGGCTGCAATCGCGAATCGCGCTTCAATCGCGTGGGATGAAGACACGGCCAACCCGGTCCTCCGTTATGCCGACCGGGTGCACAACGGCGGCGAACAGCACGAGGTGTGGTTCCTGGATGCGGTAACGTCCATCAACGAAACGCAGGCCGTTCACGATGAGGGCATGCGCGGCGTGGCGGTTTGGCGCCTGGGCGCGGAAGACCCGGATCTGTGGAAGGTTCTGAATCCCGAAAAATGGCCCGCTGAAAAATTCGATGTCGGATCGCTTGCTGTTCTTACCGCTAGCCGCTTCGTGAATCACTATGGCGCGGGCGACGTAATCGGTGTGTCACAGCAGCCGCAAGACGGCAAGCGCACGGTAATTGCCCCGCCGAACTTACCCGACGGAGACTATTCCGAGAAGTTCGAAGCGTATCCGACGTATTGGGTCCTTGACCGCAGCGGCGACACCGATAAGAAGGTGCTTTGCCTCAGCTTCGACGATGGGCCCGACCCCACTTACACACCGAAGATCCTGGACATTTTAAAAGCCAAGAAAGTTCCGGCGACGTTCTTCGTGGTGGGCGTGAATGCGGAAGCGAACCCGTCGCTGGTGAAGCGCGAGTTTGCGGAAGGCCATGAGATTGGCAACCACACCTACAGCCATCCAAACCTGGCTCTCGCGAGCGAGTTGCGTGAGAAGTACGAGTTGACGTTTACGCAGCGCATCTTGGAAAACGCGATCGGACGCTCCACCATCCTCTTTCGACCGCCTTACAATTCCGACAGCGAACCGACGACCGCGGGCGAAATCGTTCCGATCTACCGGGCGCAGCAATCCGGTCTGTTGACGATCGGAGAAAGCATCGATCCGCGCGATTGGGAGCCTGGGGTAACCGCGGACAAGATCATGAGTGAGATTGAGGATGAACAAGATCTGGGTCACGTCATTCTTCTTCACGACGCGGGAGGAGACCGGTCGGCAACGGTAAGGGCCCTCCCCCGCATCATCGATTACTACCAAGCGCGAGGCTTTCAATTCATTCGGGTTGCGGACTTAGTCGGCAAGACGCGAGCGCAAGTCATGCCGGAGCCGTCCGCGGAAGAGATGCGATGGGCGCACATCGAAGGCGGCGCTTTCGATCTGAAAAGTAGCTTTAAGGAATTGCTCGGTTATTTATTTCTGAGCGCGATCGTGCTTACGATGTTGCGCAGCCTGATCTTCAGCACGTTGGCCATCATTCAGAAGCGACGCTCCAAACAACTGCGGTTCGACCCACAATTCCATCCGCCGGTGACCGTCATCATTGCGGCTTATAACGAGGAAAAAGTCATTGCCAGAACCGTTGAGAGCGTGCTTGCAAACGGCTATGGGCAGTTGGAAGTGGTGGTGGTGGACGACGGTTCTAAGGACGCTACCTTGGACGTGCTTCGTCAACAGTTCAGCGATGACCCACGGGTCCAGATTCTGACGCAGCCGAACGGCGGTAAATCGGCCGCCTTGAACAATGCGATCAATCATTCGCGTAACGACATCCTGATCGCGGTGGATGCGGACACGCTGTTCCGAAAGGGCACGATCTTGAAGCTTGTCCGGCACTTCTCGGACCCCACGGTGGGCGCGGTATCGGGGAATGCCCGCGTCGGCAATCGGAAGCGGTTGCTTACGAGATTCCAATCGATTGAGTATGTGTATGGTTTCAACCTGGACCGCCGCGCGTTGGATTTATTGAATGCGATTACGGTGGTTCCCGGTGCGGTGGGTGCGTGGCGTAAGGACTTGATCCACTGGCTGGGCGGCTTCGGGCATGACACGTTGGCGGAAGACGCGGACCTCACGATGGCGATTCGGCGGCTGGGTTACAAAATCCGCTACGAACAAGACGCGATTGCTTACACGGAAGCGCCGGAGGATATCCGGGGCTTAGCCAAGCAGCGATTCCGCTGGGCATTCGGAACTTTGCAAGCGGCATGGAAGCACCGCGATGCCATGTTCGTTCCGAAATACGGAACCCTGGGCTTTGTGGCGTTGCCGAGCATCTGGTTGTTTCAAGTACTGCTTTCCGCCCTTTCGCCGTTCGCCGAAATCTGCATGTTTCTGGCGCTGTTTGCCGGAAACTGGCGGATTGTCCTGCTGTATTACATGGTGTTCTTTGCGGTTGAGCTGCTTACGGGGTTTCTGGCTTATGCGCTGGAGGGTGAGAAGCCTTGGGACTTAACACTGTTGTTCTTCCAGCGAATTTACTTTCGGCAATTGATGCATTTTGTATTGCTGAAGAGCATTATCTTTGCGCTACGGGGACGGCTGGTGGGTTGGGGCAAATTGGAGCGGCGGGCTACTGTGTCGGAGACGTGATTCCAGAATTCAACTCCGACGGAGATCTAGTTCCCGGTGTCCACGTTGCAACGTGGGAGGAATTTGAAAATCGGTTCTGCGGTACGTCCGTCAGGCGAACTTGGCTGACGAACCGCCTCAGAGCCATTCTTGAGTTTGCAGCCGTGGACGGTCATGCGAGCCGCGTATTCGTTTGGGGAGCTTCGTAACTACAAGGATTTCGCCGAACGATATCGACATTCTGCTTATCATGGATCAGAATTTCGAAGTCAACAGCGTTTCCGAAGCGGCCCAGGTTATTTTCGATTCGGCTAAGGCGAGGTTACTGTTTCATGCGGACGTGTTCTGGGCCAGGGCCTTGATCGGCAACGAGATTCTTGAGCTTTGGTTGACTACCTATCAGATGTCGAGAAACTTTTGAAAACGCGGTATTGTGGAACTGAAATTACGATGATCGAAACCGACGACCAGATGCTGCTCGCCCAGCAGAGCGTCGAAAATCTTCAGAATGTATTGTTGTCGGCTCGCAAACATCACTCGCATCGCGACTACGCCCGTCTTTCAGAACCGATCTTACTTGAATTGTGGCAGCGTGAGCAACAGATTCTGGAGTATCTTACCCGAGAGTTCGAACAGCCTGTGGCGCGGGCCTGAGCTATCCATGCGTCCAGCCGTCCTTCTGCTCTTCGCCGGGATCGCAAACCTCTCAGGCGCCTCGGTGGAATTCAACCGCGACGTACTTCCCATCCTTTCCGACAAGTGTTTTGCGTGCCACGGGCCCGATGCCGCAGCGAAGCACATCCCGTTCCGGCTCGATAGCGAAGCTGCAGCCAAAATCGATCTGAACGGACATCGCGCCATTGTCGATGGACACCCGGAATCGAGCGAGTTGGTCAGGCGTATCGTGTCGGACAAGAAGTCGGCTCGCATGCCGCCGGTTTATTCCGGGTTGACGCTCTCCGCCCGTGAGATCGAGACTCTTCAGACCTGGATCGCGGATGGGGCGAAGTGGCAACAGCATTGGTCGTTTATTCCTCCGGTCAAGCCGGAACTGCCCAGCGTTTCTGGTTCATCATGGGTGCGTAATCCGATCGACGCGTTCGTTCTGGCGCGGCTGGACAAAGAGGGTGTTCACCCATCGCCTGAAGCGAACCGCGAGACCTTGATCCGCCGCGTATCGCTTGACCTAACCGGTCTTCCGCCTACGCCGGAGGAAACGAATGCGTTCGTTCGCGATCAGGCGTCCAACGCCTATGAGCGTGTTGTCAACCGTTTGCTGGCTTCCCCTCGCTACGGAGAGCGCATGGCCGCCCGATGGCTGGACGCGGCTCGCTATGCCGACTCCAACGGTTATCAATACGATGCCGAGCGCATCATGTGGCGCTGGCGCGATTGGGTGATCGACTCCTTCAATCGAAATCAGCCTTTCGATCGATTTACGGTGGAACAAATCGCGGGCGACCTTCTCCCCAACGCCACACTCGACCAGAAGATCGCCACCGGATTCAATCGGAACCATCGCGCAAATACGGAGGACGGCATTATCCCCGAAGAGTACGCGGTGGAGTACGTGGTGGACCGCGTTGAGACAACGTCAACGGTCTTCATGGGCGTAACGCTGGGATGCGCCCGGTGCCATAACCACAAGTACGACCCGTTCACGCAGAAGGACTACTACTCGCTGTTCGCGTTCTTCAACAACACGCCGGTGACGGGCGCGGGCGGGAGCGGGCAGACGGCGCCGGTGCTGGACTTCGCCA
>CAXSIG010000081.1:3347-5998 GCA_964237255.1 uncultured Bryobacteraceae bacterium | reverse complement strand
ACCAGGTCTTCGCATACTTCAACAACGTTCCGGAGTTGGGGCGCGCGATGAAGTTTGGCAATTCGCCGCCAGTGATCGCCGCACCGACACGTGAGCAGCAAGCGGAGTTGGCTGCGCTCGATAGCCGGCTGGGAGTATTCGAATCGTACTTTAAAGACAACAACAAGAAGCTCGATACCGCTCAGCGCGCTTGGGAACGGGCCCTGTCTGCGTCGGGATCGGATTATTGGTTTCCGGTTGCCGGCCTGCAGCCGATCGTGAATCCGCGTGGCGATTTTCCACGCGAACCCGGCAGGGTTGGAACTGCTTACCGTTTCGACGGCAAGGGGTTTCTGGATGCCGGTGATGTTGGCGGCTTCGATATTGAAGACCGCTTCACGCTCGCGACATGGCTGCGTGCCGATGGCGAGGGCGACGGTAGTCTCATCAGCCGTACGGAAGACAAACCAAAAGGGAAGGGGTACGGCATCCATCTCAACCACGGCAAAGTGCAGGTAGAGTTGACCAGCACGTATGCCGACGATGCGATTCGCCTCCGTACGGAGCAGCCTCTTGCGCCGGCGAGGTGGCATCACGTTGCCGTCTCTTACGACGGAATGCGGATGGCCGAAGGCGTTCAAGTGTACGTCGATGGCGTGCCGGCAAAGGTGGAGGTGGAGCAAAATTCGCTGTATCGTCCTTTCCGCAATAACAGCCGTGCGCTTGTAGATCCGCTTCGTATCGGAAGCGGTTGGGGGCCGGAGCGGCGCTTCCGTGGCTTGTTGGACGACGTCCGCGTTTATAGCCGCGTTCTTAGTTCTGAAGAGGTGGGAGCGTTGGCCACCGGAGAGTCGATTGAGGCGCTCGCGCAAAAGCCGCAGAGCAGGCGTTCCGATACGGACCGTTTTCAGCTTCATCGCTATTTTCTGGAACACGCCGCTCCCGGCGAGGCGCGGCACGCCGACGCGCAACGCACCGCTCTTCTCCGCGACCGCGACGAGATGACGCACAAGTTCCCGACGGTCATGGTCATGGCGGAACGCCCGGAGCGAAAGGACACTTTCATCCTGCAGCGCGGCGCCTACAACATGCATGGCGACAAGGTGAACCCTGGCGTTCCCGCGGTTCTTTCGCCGTTACCTTCCGGTGTTCCGAAAGACGCGCCGAGGAACCGCCTCGGGTTCGCCGAGTGGCTGGTATCGCCTCAGAACCCGCTACTGGCGCGCGTCACCGTGAATCGCTTCTGGCAGCTTTACTTCGGAACCGGGCTGGTCAAGACTACCGAAGACTTCGGACGCCAAGGGGAGTGGCCTTCGCATCCCGAACTTCTGGATTGGCTCGCCACGGACTTCATCGAAAACAAGTGGGATGTGAAGCGGCTGCAGAAACTGATCGTGACGAGCGCAGCCTACAGACAATCCTCAGCCGCGACTCCGGAACTGATACAGCGCGATCCGGAAAATCGGCTGCTCGCGCGGGGACCCCGGTATCGTTTGCCTGCGGAGATGATTCGCGATCAAGCGCTTTCCGCCGCGGGTCTGCTGGTGGAGAAAGTGGGCGGTCCTTCGGTAAAGCCTTATCAGCCCGCAGGGCTTTGGAAAGAGATCAGCATGCAGGACATGGATTACACGCAAGGGACTGGCGCCGATCTCTACCGTCGCTCTCTCTATACGTTCTGGAAGCGTACGGTTGCGCCGCCGATGCAGGCGAACTTCGATTCGGCCATGCGCGAGAGTTGCGTGGTCCGGGACTCGCGCACCAATACGCCGCTGCAGGCGCTAAATCTGATGAACGATATTACGTTCGTCGAGGCCGCGCGATTTCTTGGACAGCGCATGTTGACCGAAGCGCCGGCCGATCCGGAGCGCCGCCTTAGCTATGGGTTCCAACTGGCGACGGGGCGCAAGCCGAATGCGACGGAAGCTGAGATCCTGCGCAGTAATCTCCAATACCATCTCGATTTTTTGCGAGCAAGCCGGCGATGTTGGACGCTTACCTCAATCAAGGCGCGTCGGCTGCCGACCCCAAACTGAATCGACGCGAGTTGGCGGCCTACGCCTCTGTGGGAAGTTTGATTCTGAACCTGGATGTAACGGTGTCCAAGGAATGATCGAACTCACTCGCCGGCACTTCTTTAGCAAGGCGAGCACGGGCTTGGGCCTCGCGGCGCTCTCTTCACTGCTCACACAAGACAGCGCGGAAGCAGCTCTTACCGGACTGCCGCACTTTGCGCCGAAAGCCAAGCGAGTGATCTACCTGTTTCAGCATGGCGCGCCATCGCAACTGGACCTATTCGATTACAAGCCCGGTCTGAGGAAGGTATCCGGCCAGGAACTTCCGGAATCCGTACGCATGGGACAACGCTTGACGGGAATGACAGCCTATCAGGCCAGCTTTCCCACGGCCCCGTCAGTCTTCCAGTTTGCGCAACACGGCCAATCCGGCATGTGGTTCAGCGAACTGCTTCCGCACACCGCGAAGATTGCCGACCGGCTGTGCATGATCCGCTCGCTGCAAACGGACGCGATTAATCACGATCCGGCGGTGACGTTCTTTCAAACCGGATTTCAGATTGCGGGCAGGCCAAGCATCGGCGCCTGGATCTCCTACGGACTCGGGAGCGAGAACGCGAACCTTCCCGCGTTCGTGGTCATGGTGTCGCAAGGCTCGGT
>CAXSIG010000081.1:0-3337 GCA_964237255.1 uncultured Bryobacteraceae bacterium | reverse complement strand
TCCAGGCACGCAAGCGCTCGCGGATCGTCAATGGGGCAGCGGTTTTCTTCCCACAACGTATCAAGGGGTGAAGTTTCGTTCCGGAGCGGACCCGGTTCTGTATTTGTCGAATCCGGCGGGCTATCCGCCCGAAGCGCGCCGTCGGTTCCTGGACGATTTGGCGAAATTGAATCAAGTGGAGTTGGGAAGCTATCAGGACCCGGAGATCGCGACCCGCATCGCGCAATACGAGCTGGCTTACAAGATGCAGACTTCGGTTCCCGAGTTGGCCGACCTATCGAGCGAGCCAGAGTCCACATTCGAACTCTACGGTCCGGATTCGCGGAAGCCCGGCTCCTTTGCCGCGAACTGCATTCTGGCCCGACGTCTAGCGGAGCGCGGAGTGCGCTTCGTACAGCTTTTTCATCGGGGTTGGGACCAGCACAACAATCTTCCGCGAGAGATCCGTACCCAATGCCTGCAGACGGACCAGCCATCCGCGGCGTTGGTCCAGGATTTGGCGAATCGCGGGATGTTGGACGATACGCTGGTAGTGTGGGGCGGAGAATTTGGACGTACGGTTTATTCGCAGGGCGTCCTGACCGCCGATAACTACGGCCGCGATCATCATCCGCGATGCTTCACGGTTTGGATGGCAGGCGGGGGAATCAAGCCCGGCATGGTGCATGGCGAAACCGACGAATTTAGTTACAACGTAATTCGCGATCCGGTGGACGTCCACAATCTTCACGCCACTATATTGAATCGCCTTGGCGTGGATCACACCAAGCTAACTTATAAGTTTCAAGGGCGCCACTTCCGGTTGACAGACGTCAAAGGAAACGCAGTCCAAAACATCCTTGCTTAGGGTTTTCTCGCGTGCGGTGTGGCTACTTTCGCATCAGGTAAAAGCTGGTATATCTCCGTGTTACGTTTCGTCCGATAATTCCTCAAACTTGATAAAGGCTTAGTGGCAAGTTGGAGTCCCTGATGACCCAACTGCCCGCAGCCCCTTAGTGCTTACAGGAGGATATTTGATGAAGTTATACAACGGATTTACAAAGTTGTTGTTGGTAGCGGGATTGGCGAGTTCTGGTTCGTTATCCGCCGCGATAATTACGTATACGACCACGGGAACATTCAGTGGTAGTGGAACGTCGGTGCAGGCCATCTCAGGCGGGACACTTACCTTTTTGCCGCCACTTACGCAGCCGACAGTGGTAAACGCGAGTCCAAACAGCTTTGTCGGATTCGGCGACATCATAGCATCGACTACAGCTACGACGCCTATGTCATTGCCTAGTGGCTTAATTCTGACCATTACGATTACTCAATCGGGTCCTACCGCCGGTATGTCGACTTTAACCGGTACGCTGAGCGGTATGATTTCGAATAATTCGAGCTCAGCTACGTTTACCCCATTGAGCTCCACCACAATGATTGGCGGCGTCACCTACGCGTTCACACTTCCTACCACCGCGTTGGTGCCTCCTACCAGTAACGCTGGCGATGTAAGTATTCAGGGCATCGTGACAGCGCCTTCTACTGTCCCGGAACCGGGAACTACGGTTTCTCTTCTCAGCGGCGTTTTGTTGCTGGGTGTCGGCGGTGCGCTTAAAATTCGGCAGCGCTCGTAATTGATTTAAAATTCCTACAATAAGTTAAAAAGCCGCGTGTGACAAACATAGTCACACGCGGCTTTTTTATATACTTCGTTTCACCATCTCCTACGCGGCATCCATCAATATCCAATCGACATCGCTCACCACTAAGTCCTGCAAGGTTTCCAATATCTGTTCACCGCCTTCTTCGGCATTGGTGAACACCGCATCCAACGCTCTTCCGATCTGATTGTTTTTTGTTTCGGTAGTGTTTTCGGCTAAGCCCATTGACCAGTTCCCAAACTGACGGTCGGAAATAGGTCCTATTTCTATTACTGTGACGTCGCTGTGCCGGGTATCCCGTTGAATCACTTCAAATCGCCCTTCCACGGCCGCAAGCGGGCCTTCCAACACCTGAGCGAAACTTCCGGCGTTGTAGAGTAGCGCGCCGGTAACATCCACCTTCCGGTTGTTCACTCTTGACTTGGCGAGAATGTCCTGAATTTGCTGTGCCACTTCGTCCGGACTTCCGTGCATTCGATTTCGACTGCAGTACACGATTCGGAATTGTTTTTCGGTCACTTGGTGTCTCCTTTCTGTTGCGGGTAGAGCCGCGAGATTATTTCCGTGAGTTGTTCCACCGGTACGGGTTTGCCCATCAGAAATCCTTGAACGGATTGGCAACCGTCGGACTGAAGGCGGGCAAGTTGGTCGGTGGTTTCGACGCCCTCCGCCAAAGTACAAATGCCCAAACTTTGGCCCAGCGCTGTGATGGCGCGAACGATTGCGCGCTGTTTCATGTCGTCGCCTTCAAATCCGGCGAGGGAGCGATCAATCTTGATTTTGTCGAACGGAAAACGAGCGAGCTGGCTTAACGAGGCGTAACCGGTCCCGAAGTCATCCATGGCGACGCGCACTTTCATGGCGCGGATCTCATACAAAGTGTTCAGAACCGCTTCGTCGTTCCGAAGTAAAATTCCCTCCGTGATTTCGATCTCCAGCCGCTCGCCCGGCAGGCCGGTGACTTTTAGCGCTTGCCGGACACACTGTGCAAAGTTGCCCGAATCAAACTGCACGGGTGAAGCGTTCACGGCGACGGTAATTTCGGCGGGCCATTTCATCGCCTCGCGGCATGCGGTTCGTAGCACCCATTCACCGATCGGCACGATGATGCCAAGTTCTTCCGCTAATGGCATAAAGTCGCCGGGTGGTATCAAACCTTTTTCGGGATGCCTCCAGCGGATCAACGCTTCAAAGCCCACTAGCCTTCCGTCCGGCGCATCCACCTGGGGTTGGTAGAACAACTCCAACTGCCGTAACGCCAACGCTTTCCGTAATTCCAGTTCGTTGGACCGGCGGCGGCGAGCTCTTTCTTCCATGCTTTGGTCGAAGAATTCGAAAGTGGCCCGGCCTGCGGCTTTCGCTTGATAGAGAGCGAGGTCGGCGCTTCGAAGCAGCGCTTTGCAATCGGTTCCATCGCCGGGTGAAAGTGCGATTCCCGCGCTTACGCCGACGTTCACCAACTGACCGTCGATCATATAAGTCCGCTGCACCAAGTCCAGAATCCGCTTTGCGATTCGCACAGGCTCGTCGCGTGTGGGCGCCGGATCGATCAACAGGGCGAATTCGTCGCCGCCGAATCGTGCGATCAAGTCTCCGGAGCGGACCGCCGAACGGAGACGTTCCCCAACCAGCTTGAGCAAAGCGTCGCCGGCCGCGTGTCCCAGCGTGTCGTTAACCGCTTTGAAACGATCCAG
>CAXSIG010000080.1:3828-12798 GCA_964237255.1 uncultured Bryobacteraceae bacterium | reverse complement strand
GCTGCGACCTCGGTTTGTCGCAAGCCAAAGCGGGATCCACACTAGCGCCAGCAAGCCCGTGAACACAAAACTCCAACGCCAGCCGTATGCGGCGCTCAGGTAAACAATCACCGGCACCGCGACCGTGGCTCCCACCGACGCTCCCGCGTTGACGATCCCGTTTGCGATCGCCCGCTCCTTGGGCGCGAACCACTCTGAAACCGAGCGATTCGCCGCCATGAAGTTTCCCGGTTCTCCTAAGCCCAAGAGCAGCCGAAACGCACCCAACCCGAAAGCGCTTTTAGCAAAGAAGTGAAGAGCGTTTGCCGCGGACCACCAGCCCATAAATACAGCCAGCGCGCGCCGCGTTCCCCATCGATCCGTCAACCACCCGGAAACCAGATACATCACCGTGTAAGCGATCAGGAACGCCTGCAAAATGCGCGCATAGGCCAGATCGCCGATGTGCAACTCCTTCGTGATCACCGGCGCTAGAACGGAAAGCGTTTGGCGATCGATGTAGTTGATCACCGTCGCAGCAAACAGCAATGCGGCAATCAACCACCGGAGCTTAGGAAAAGTCACGAAGATCGACGCCCAAACCCGGACCGCCAGGAACAAGGTAGCTGCCGTCTTTCACCACAATCGGCTCCGCAAGATAGCGATTCGCCATCGCCAGAACATTCGGATTGAACTCCAGCAGCGGACATCGGGCGGCAGCCGCGAAATGAATTGCCGCGGCAATCTGCGGACCCATCGCGATACTGACGTGCGGAATCACAGTCACACCACGCTCGGTCGCGACCGCCGCGATCCGAAGCGCTTCCGTAATACCGGTACGCCCCAGGTCCGGCTGAACCACACGCATTGCATTCTGGGCGAAGAATGGCTCCAGCTCGAACGTAGTCCGGTAGGATTCGCCGATGGCAAGAGGGGTAGCCAAGTCGCGAGCCAACGCGCCATGCTCGGCGGCGCTCTCAGGGGCAAGCGGCGCTTCCAGAAAGAAAACGTTCCTGGCCGTCAACTCACGCGACCACGCGCGTGCCGTATCCGGAGTCAGCCGCCAAAGCGCGTCCACGGCGATCTTATTCTCATCGCCCATCAGCTCTCGTACCCGGTCACAAGCGCGCCATAAATCTTTTTCCTCGGCGGATTGATAGAAAACCTTGACGGTATCGATTCCTTGATCGCGCCATTCCGAAACGTTGTCCGGATTGCCGCCCGGCAGACCGCTAAGATAAGAACGTACTTGGGGTGCGTCAGACCCCAGCAGGGTTGCTACGCTCTTCTTGGCAAGCTTTCCCGCAAGGTCCCACAGAGCGATGTCGATGCCGGCGACAGCATCTATCATGAAACCGCCGGTTTGTCCACGCACTCGCATTGTGGAATACATGGTCCACCAAAGCTCGGCGATGCGCTGCTGCGTCCCGTCGAACTCCAGTCCTTCAAGCACCGGCTTCAAAATGCGGTCCATGACAGTGCAGGCAACCTCCGGAGCGAGAGGAGCCTGTGCTTCACCCCATCCGAACTCGCCGTTTTCTAAAGTGATTCGGACCAGTGCAGTCTCGAACTGCGTCGAATACAGGACGGGATACGTTTCCGCCCACCGGTAGTGCGAAGCGCTGGCGCGCAGCGGCGCAGGGCTTCCGGCCGTCCCCGTTCCGGGCGAGAGGTCCCGCTCTGCGCGAAACGCAAACGACTCTACGCTGCGGATCTTCATGCCGTAAAATCGTGTCATACCCGGCCTGCCGAAGTAAAGATGTGGACACTACTGTTGCTGCTCGCGGCTTCGCTCGAAGGCCGGTTGTGGAACCCCGTCACCGGCGCGCCTGTTCGTAAAGCGGACGTGGTCGTCGGAACCACTGCGGGTGTGCAGGTAAAACGCGCCGTCACGGATGTGAACGGCCATTTCGTGGTCGATGGCCTGCCCGCCGGAAGCTACCGTATTGCCGCGGGACGTGCGGGGTATCTGCCCACGCTTTCGAACGTGGTAGTCACGCTCAAGGAAGGCGAGGCCAAACGCGATCTCCTGATTCCCATGGAGACTCCCGCTGTTGTTTCGGGCCACATCCTGAACCAGGAAGCCGATCCGGTGGAACGTGTTCCCGTAGTAGCTCTTCGACGCGAAGGAGCGAGACTGATTCGAAGCGCAACGACGGAGTCCGATGATCGGGGAGCGTACCGGCTTTCGGGCCTCACGCCCGGCAACTACTTCCTCGTGACCCTGCCGAGAGGCAATGTCCAACCGGCGTTCTATCCAGACCGCCACGCCGCTGACCGTAGCGCGTGGGAGCGATGCTCGCGACCTGGATTTCCACGTTCACGGAACCGCTCTTGGTTCGCTCTCCGGAGTGGTCCATGCGCCGGAAAAACATCTCGTTCGCGTCCGCGTGGCCCGCAGCGGACCGGATGCCGTAATGGCTGCTATCCCCGTGCATGAGGCGACGGTGCTCGAAAATAGCCGCTATACCGTATCGAACCTGAGTCCCGGAGACTACGTCGTCATGGCTTGGGATGATCAGCCCGATGGGTCGTTATTATGGGCCTCGAACACGGTTTCAGTAGGCGACGGTCCAGCGGAACTGGACATCACGCCCGCACCCACGAATCGGCTGGAAGGCGAGGTCAATCTCCCAGCCGCCATTCGGCTGCAGCGGGTAAACGGCTTCGTTTCGGATGCCCGCGCAAAAGACGGGAAGCTCGAGTTTCGAAATGTAACCCCAGGCCTTTGGGAGCCTGAAATCATCCCTCGAGATCCGGACAGTTTCGTCGATTCCGTAAAGTGGGGTGACCAGGAAGTTCTCGGCAAACCGATCGAGATCGGTTCCGGCGTCCTACCGAAACTGCGAGTCACCATTGGCGAAAAGGGCGGCACAGTGGAAGGTGAAGGCGGCGGCATCACGTTGACTCCTGAGAGTGGCGGCCGATCCCTATCTGCGGCAGCGGGCGACGACGGAGACTTCAAATTGCGTGGAATTCGTCCCGGAAAATATCGGGTCGCGTGCAGCGCGGAGATGGTCGAGGTCAAAGCAGGTTCGGTTCTCAAGCGAGACTGCAAGAATTGACGTGCGATGTAGTCGTTGTCGGCGCGGGCGCAGCCGGCATGATGTGCGCTATCGAAGCGGGCAAGCGGGGACGCCAGGTTGTCGTGCTGGATCACGCCGAAAAGCCCGGTAAGAAAATTCTGATATCGGGCGGCGGCCGGTGCAACTTCACGAACCGCGTGTGCACGGCGACAAACTTCATCTCCGAAAACCCGCACTTCGCGAAGTCGGCGCTGGCACGATACACGCCGGCCGATTTCATCGGGATGGTGGAGCGGCACAGAATCCCGTGGCATGAGAAAACGCTCGGGCAACTCTTCTGTGACCAGTCTGCGCGAGACATCGTGCGCATGCTGGAAGCCGAGTGCCGAACTGCCGGGGTCACGCTTTTGATGCATCGGCAAGTCGAGGATTTGCAAACCGCGCGAGTGCGAACGAATCGCGAGGAGATCGAATGCCAATCGATCGTCGTCGCAACCGGCGGAGCATCGGTTCCGAAAATGGGCGCGACGGACTTTGCGTACAAAACCGCAAACCACCTGGGAATCCGGGTGGTCAAACCGGAGCCGGCGCTGGTACCGCTTCTCATGTCCGATGCCGATCTCGCAACCTACCGCGACTTACCGGGCGTAAGCGCGGAAGTGATCGCAAGATGCGGCCAGGCGACATTCCAAGAGCGACTGCTGATAACGCATCGAGGCCTCAGCGGCCCGGCGATCCTCCAGATTTCAAGCTACTGGCACGCCGGCGAAGTAATTGAGTTGGAAGCCGTGGGTATGCCTCCGAAGCGGCTCGCCACCGTATGGCGCGAAGACTGGCAACTTCTTCCCGCGGGTACCGAAGGCTACGCAAAAGCCGAAGTCACGCGAGGCGGAATCGATACTTCGGAGCTCTCCTCCAAAACATTTGAGGCGAAGCGTGTTCCCGGACTTTACTTCATCGGCGAAGCCGTCGACGTCACCGGGTGGCTAGGCGGATACAATTTTCAGTGGGCTTGGTCGTCCGGATTTTGCGCCGGTCAATACTGCTAACTACCAGCCGGGCTTCTCGCCCTTGTTCTGTTCATCCAGCCATTTTTGTAACGGCGCGAAGTAATCCAAAATTGCGGTCGCATCCATTTGGCTGCTGCCAGTAAGGGTCTTGAGCGCCACCGGCCACGGACGGCTCAGTCCCATGGCGAGCATCTGATTCAAACGGCTGCCCGCTTCTTTGCTCCCATAGATCGAGCAGCGGTTCAACGGTTCTTTACACCCAGCGATCTGCGAGAGCGCGCGATGAAACTGGAACTGCAGAATGTCGGCGAGAAAGTAACGAGCATACGGAACGTTCGCGGCGACGTGATACTTCGCGGCCGCATCGAAATCGGCTTCCGTGCGGGCCACAGGCGGCGCGATGCCCTGATATTCGCGAGCTAATCTCCACCAAGCCTCGTTGTAATGATCTGGCGTGATCTGGCCGTTGAACACCTGCCATCGATACTTGTCGATCATCAATCCGAACGGCAAGAAAGCGATCTTCTCGAGCGCCTTGTGCAGCAGCAATCCGATATCGCGGGAAGCATCCGGCGCGTGGTCCAGCAGCCCGATCTTCACCAGGTAACTCGGCGTCACCGAAAGCGCGATGGTGTCGCCGATTGCCTCATGGAAGCCGTCGTTCGCGCTATCGCGAAACAGAAATGGTTGTTGATTGTAGGCACGCTGATAGAAGTTATGACCTTCCTCGTGATGGACCACAAGGAAGTCTTCTTCTGTTGGCTCGATGCACATTTTGATCCGCAGGTCGTCTACGGAATCGATGTCCCAGGCGCTTGCGTGACACACCACTTCCCGGTCACGCGGCTTGGTAAAGAGTGAGCGTTCCCAGAACGTTGCTGGAAGCGGCGCGAATCCAAGAGAAGTAAAGAACGCTTCGCCATAGCGGGCCATCTGTTTCGCATCGGTGTGACGCTGCTGCAGGATTTGAGAGAGATCGTAACCCTTCGAAGCATCGGCCGGCTCCAACAGCGGGTAAATATTTTGCCAATCCTGTGCCCACATATTGCCCAGCAGATGCGCCGGAATCGGACCGTTCGCAGGTACTACGTCCGCGCCATACTTCTCGCGCAGCTTCCGGCGCGTATAGGTATGCAGCGAAAGATAAAGCGGACGCACCTGCTGCCAAAGCCGATCCAACTCGGCGGCAAAGGCATCGGGCGGCATATCGTACTTCTCTCGCCACATCGCCCCGGTGTCCTTAAAGCCGAGTTCGCTGGCGCCCTTGTTGGCCAGCGATACGTAACGCGTGAAAGGTTCGCGAATCGGGCGGGAGATCGCGTGCCATCCCATCCAGGCATCCAGCAGTTGCTTCGGATCGCGGCTGTCCGCCATGATCTTCGACAGGTCTTCCAGGTCCTGGCACTTGTTCGGCTGCGGGCAATACTTGCCCTTCCCATAAGTGCCCTCCATGCTGGCGACGATCTTGGTAAGCTCTTCGCTCTCTGCCGGATTCGCGGGCGTCGCGATCGTCAATCCGTTACGGAGGAGCAACATCTTTCGCTCCATGTCTTCCGGCAGAGGCGTACCTCGATAGGTAGCCGCCTCCTTCGCCCAAATCACACCGGCATTGATCGCGCGTTCATCAGCCTTCGCCGCCATCGCTTCGGTATCGTCCGTAATGAAGTTGCTCTTAATCCACTCGGCCCGCTGCGCTTCCGTGGTAAGAATCAAACCTTGACGTTCCGCATCGGCAAGAAAGCGTTTTGCCTGTTCGATGGTGGCTGCCGAAACGGTCAGGGTAAAGAGAAGAGAGAGGACAAGCTTCACAAGCCTACTTTACTCCGTCGATGCCAAGAATCCAGCCTTCGCGATACGCGGAGGGCGGAAGCTCGACGCCCATGTACCGCGCCAGCACTCCGGGCTCACGAAGGTGCGCTTCCAGCGTGCGCACTTGTGCCTGGTCCTTCACCTCTCCGTCGCGCGGCGTAAGCGGAAGCAGGGAAGGGTAGATCTCCGCGATCACATACCGAGTGCTGGGCGGATCGAACGGCCAGATACTGCAATCGCCAAGCGCTTCCCGTAGCCGCAAAACATGAGGAATGCCCGTCAACGATTGCGACCCGCACGTACCGGGGTAAGCCAACTTCCAGGGCGGCTTGGCTCCGCGCTGTTCCGTGGCACGGGCAGGCAACGCAACCGGCGGTTTTGTCGTGGTGAGATAAGGGCCGGCATAACGCGGCGGACATCCCCAGAAGGGCGCGGGTCCGCCGGTCAGTCTTCTGTTCAACTCAGCGGCAACCGCAAATCTGTTATTAGAATTATCTTCCCGATCTTCGATCAACTCGTCGATCAATCCCCAGGGAATGTCGAAGCCCGCAAAGCCAAGCGGAAAATCGAAACCGATCAGCGTACGGCCATTCAGCTCTCTTGCAAGCGCCGCAATCTCACGCATTGCCTGATGCCGAGTCGATGGATTACACGTAACGCCGTTGTGGCAATACCAAATGCTATCGGCTCCTGTCTTCGGACCGTTATTCGCGCTCCAATCGACGACGATGACGTTATCGATCAAGCGCAGGCTGAGATGATTTCCGAATTTTGAAAACGCTGGGCGATCTCCGCGCAGCACTGCCTGTCCCGCTCGATGAAAGATCAGAAGCGAAGGACCTGCACCGCTCAGAACGCATCCCAACATTCCGGGAGACCGATGCGCGAGCGATTCCGAAAGCCCCGGAATCAGAGGCGCCCGATATGGATGATGCACACGGTCGTCCAAGGCATGCGCCAACGCGTCCAAGTCTCCGGTAGCGAGCGCTGCCGTGAGCACCGCCGTGCGTTGAAGGTTGAACACCACATCGGCGCGGCTGTAGCAGTCCGGCAGAATCGCGCGAGCCTTCGCGGTGGATAACGGATAGTTCGGGACGATCGCCGAAATCGCGAGTCCCGGCGGCAGCGGGATGCGTACCGCGGTCGTGTTTCCTTCGGTATCCATCAAAGCGGCAACCAATCCGCCCAACACGGAAGCGGCCGCATTGTCGGGATGCCCTTCCAGGCGCGAGCACTCATTGAGCACTTGCCGCTCCGTCCACTCCGGATTGGCGATCCGTAGCGCTGCGGTCAAAGCCGCCGCGCTCGATCCCAGTCCCTTGCCGATCGGAATGCCGTTGCGGATCGTCAGATGAAACCGTTGGTCGGTGTAACGCGCGATCGTTCGACGAAGAAGATTTCCTTCGCCTGTGTCGATCGCACTCGCATCGCGACCCGAGACCGCGATGTGCCACTCGGCAGCGGCTTGGGCGTCCACTTCCAAATGCAGATTGAGCGCAATCGCCAAGGTGTCGAAGCCGGGTCCGAGATTTGCGCTCGAAGCCGGAACGCGCACCCTGATTGGGTCGAGTGAGGTCAAGCCATAACCGCCGGGTCGTCTACAGTCAACGTCTGCGCGTCGGCATCCACGGTCGCGCGCACGCCCATCGGTAGCGTAACTTGGTCGGTAGTGTGCCCGAAGCTCAGCCCGTAATACACAGGGATGCCCAGGTCGCTGAGCAGGTAGTCAAGCACCTCGCCTAACGCATACGCGCTCGAATGCCCGGGCGGCGGACAATCCTTACACTCGCCGATAACAATCGCAGCGGCCTTCTGCAGCTTGCCCGCAAGCCGTAGTTGCGTGATCATGCGGTCGATGCGGTAGATGTCCTCACCGATGTCTTCAAACACCAGCACGCGCCCTTCGGTTTCCACTTCCCAGGGAGTACCCAAAGTGGTGGAAAGCAGCGTGAGATTGCCGCCGGATAACGCGCCAGACGCTTTCCCGCCCTTGATAGTTCGCAGGCTGTGTGACGGTTGGAGCGGATTCCCATCCGGTGGATTGCTTTGCAACCCAAGTGCGGCTGTTTCGAAAAGCGCCTTGATGAGATGTTGCTGCGTCCAGGTGGAAGCGTGGCTCAACGACACGGGTCCGTGAAAGGTTACTAACCCGGTCTTGCGGCCGATTGCCACATGAAGCGCGGTGATATCGCTATAACCTAAGAAAATTTTTGGATTACGCCGAATTAGGTCGAAGTCGATAAGCGGTAGCATCTGGGCGCTGCCGTAGCCCCCGCGAATACAAAACACGGCACGAATCGATGGATCGGCGAACATGGCATGCAGATCGTCTGTCCGTTCCTTGGCCGTGCCTGCCAGATAACCGAAGCGCGCTCCGACATGCTTGCCCATCTTGAGTTCAAGACCGAAGAACTTGCAGAAGCGCTTGGCGAAATCGAGTTCGTCGGGATCGGAAACGTAACTGGAAGGAGTAATCAGCCCGACCGTGTCGCCACGTTTCAATACGCGGGGAAGGAGAGGTTTCGGAGATGTATCGGCAGCCATCGCACTCGCTGGCAAACCCGCGCTCGCTTGAAGAAAAGTGCGACGGTGCATAAGAGTCATTGTTACGCAAGAACGGGCCGGATACTAGCATCCGGCCCGCATTGCACTGCGGTTTTGTTGTGGTTTTAGAAATGCAGCCGCAGACCGAACTCGATCTGCCGCGGCGTGTTGGCTTGGCCTGTGATCACACCAAAGCTGGTCGGCGTGTCGATATTCAGACTCGGCGTACCCGCCTGGAAGTGATTCATCATGTTGCTGAACTGCGCGTTGAAGGTGAGTCCGATCTGTTCGCGAACTTTGAAGTCTTTCGCGATAGCCATATCGAGATTCCACGTCGGCAGGTTGCGCAGGATGCCCGCACCGCCGCCTGTGTGATCGATGCCGAGGATCGGACGCCGGAACTGGTTATAGACTGCGTTCGGGTCCGCGAAGATGTTCAACCCGGAACCGCCCCTTGCTGGATTGCCCGTGGAAGCCACCGTGGTAGTGCTGGTGACATTGCTGTGCAGAGAATTGCCGGACGTGTAAGGCGAAGTTAAAATGGCAGTTTCATACGAAGAATCGGAACTGCAATTTGATTCGCCGAACGCTTGGCAATCGCT
>CAXSIG010000080.1:0-3818 GCA_964237255.1 uncultured Bryobacteraceae bacterium | reverse complement strand
TGCCGAGCGCCGCGACGATCGCGATAACGAGGATGATCGGGATGTTGTTGAGTGCGTCCCAGGCGTCGGCGCCTTCGGAGACGCTGGTGCCGCCGCCCGAAAGATTAACCTCCAACGGAGCGCCGCTTTGTGCGGTGAAGAGCGGTGAGAAATTCCAACCATCTAGCAACTTGTGTTTCAAACCATTACCGGCGAACCATCGCGATTGGTACACCACGCTCAGGTTATAGACGAACCGGATGTCGAACGGTTGGGGCCCGTACATGGCATGAAAGTCCCAAAGATCGACTACCGTGGTGGAACTGCTGGACTGCGTTAAGCCGACGGTACCCAACGCGCGGCTCCAAGTGAAATTAGAGCGGGCGGTAAGTCCGTGCCAATCCTTGATGGTGAACGATGCGAACGC
This sequence comes from uncultured Bryobacteraceae bacterium, assembly GCA_964237255.1. Classification (GTDB taxonomy): domain Bacteria; phylum Acidobacteriota; class Terriglobia; order Bryobacterales; family Bryobacteraceae; genus JALYXI01. The sequence continues at coordinate 3,412 of CAXSIG010000080.1, read as the reverse complement.
CGCGTTATAGATCCCGAATCCAAAGCTACCGTTCTCGTAGATGTTGGAAGTCTGCGCGGGAGGCGAACTCGGCAGGGTACGTCCAAGCGTCCAACTGGACGCGTTCTGCATATTAGACCAGAGCGTATACACCTGTGTTCCGGTGATCTGGTTCTTGTTCTTCGCCGCGACTGCCGCGGTGCAGCTTGCATACCCGGTGCAGTATGCGCTGTTGGCGCCGCCCAGCGCCGATTCAAAGAACGGCTGTGTTGTTATTGTCTGGTTTTGCGAAACCTGACCATAAAGGTTTGCATATGCGGCGGAGAACGCCTGACCGTTAAGCGTGGTCATGTACGGCACAGCATCCAGGTTGATTAGCTGAAACTCGTTTTTGATGATGCGCCCGATGTAGCCCACCTCGACCGAAAATTTCTGGCCGAGTTGTCGCTGAATGGTGAAGTCGAAAACGTCAGACCGGTTTGGCTTGAAGTTCTTGTCCAACACCGTCCCATCGCCGGCTGCGGCAGCGCCGTTTACGCCGGGATAGAAAGGTTGAGGTAACGTCTGACCGACCGCGGGAAGAGGAGCGTTCATGCCGTCAGCCCCGATACGGAAAGCGCTGTTCGCATCCACTCCTCCGGTACCGAGACACTGCCCAGTGCGGCTGGCCCCGATGCAGGATACAGGCTGCGCCAATCCGGCGCCCAGCAGGGGAATCAACACTTGATCAACGCCGTTGAGGCGACCGAATACGCGGCTATAGCCGCCACGGATAACGGTGCGATTGTTGCCGAACAGCTTGCCCATAATGCCGTCCGAATAAGACGGATTCCAAGCGGCCGCAATACGCGGACTTAGACCGCCGTAGAACGGATCATACGGATACTTCGGTTTACCCGGAACGTTGTTGATTGTGGCGAAACCGAAAATCGGGTTGAACACCTGACCCTGTAACGCCGCAGCCTTGCGCGCGGCAAGGTAAGCGGTGGTGTCGATCATTTTGCCGGTAGCCTGATCCAGGAGGAGAACCTGCTTTCCATCCTGCTCAACGGGAGGTAACTCAATCTGATATCCAAGTCCGTAGGTGAGCGTGAAGTTGCGCTTCCATTTCCAGGTGTCGCTGAAGTACAGGTTGTAGTAGTTAATCCGCACTTTGTCAGACAGGTTCGTCCCCAGCGGTTGCAGTGCAAGGTTTTGCCCGGCGCGCGTGTAAAGGGTTTGCGGCTGGCTCACGATGCCTAAGACTTCCGTGTAGAAATTGTTGTAGGTCGAGATTTGGTTGGAAGGCAGATTGGCAGGTACGTAGCCGCTCAGGAAGTTTAGTCCACCTGTCGCTCCGCCAATCTGATACACGGTGTTGTTGAAGATTCCGGCGCCGTTGTCGTCGCGCTGATGGAAATTGAAATTATGTTGGAAGGAGCCACCAAATTGAAACAGGTGGTTGCCTTTCACCTTGCTGAGATCGTCACGAAACATGTGATCCTGGCCATCCCAGAAGCGTTGCCGAACACTCTGCGAATTCACGTTGTAAGGAATCAGCGCGTTTGTTCCCGCCGTCTCACCGCCGATTTCAAGCGCTCCGCCTAAACCCGCGAACTGTGCGGGCGCACCGGCTGAACCCCACTCCCAATAATTGCGTAGATAGCTGTAGTGGAAATCGTTAGTAAGGGTTGAGCTGATAGTCGTCGTGAGACCTGCCACCCAATAGCCCGGCTTCTGTACGCGTGGCGCAACTGCGGTTGCCTGGCCCTTAACGCCGCCCAGCAAGCCGCCGATGTCGTATTGGCTCGTGGTGTTCTGGTTCAGTTTGAAGTATCGATAGCTGGTGAGCAGATGCCACTTCTCGCCGAAATCGTGGTCGATACGCGCGACGTAATTATCGGAAGTCTGCGGGATCCCGATGTTGGTTAAGTAGCCTTGCGTGTTGTATTGGTCGCCCGCTTGCGGATCGTTCGGCAGCGGTATCGTGCTCCAGAGTCTGCTTATAAGCGGATTCAAGCCAAGACCGCGAGGGTCACAAGCTCCCGCTGGGCACACGGCAGCCGGGTAAGTTGTGCCTTTCACGGTGACAGGAGCCGGGTTGATATTGTACGCCTGGTACACGCCCGATGTATTGGGCAGCTGGATTATGCCTGCGCGAAGCAGTTCTGTCGGGACGGTACGCTCGACTGTGGTGGACTGCGGAAAGCGACGCGCTTCATAGTTGAAGAAGAAGTAGGTTTTCCCACCCCAGATCTTAGGCAGTATCGGCCCGCCGAGAGACGCGCCGTAGCGGTTCTGGTGAGTCTTGGGGAGAGGCGTATAAGCCAGCCCATTCGAAGGCGTATGGGTGTTCTTCCAAAGATTCGCGGAGAAATAGCTGCTCAATAGGTACTCGTAAGCGGAACCGTGGAACTGATTGGTGCCGCGCTTGGTGACCATCTGGATTTGTCCACCGGCGGATCCGTTGAAGTCCGCGGTTTGGTTGCTTGTCGCGACCTTGAACTCTTCGATGCTTTCAATCGGCGTGGGAATTACGCCGGACGGCGTTCCGCCCGAAGTTCCCGTAATCGTGCCGCTTGCGAGGGTGTAAACGGACGAGTTACCGTCCATATCGCTCGAATTGTTTCCGCCGTCGAGTTGGAAGGAGTTTTGATCACCGATCGCGCCCGCTACCTGGCCGCCCGGCGCTACGCCCGGCTGAAGAAGGATAAAGGCATTCGCATCGCGCCCGATATTCGGAAGGGAATCCAATTGGATACCGGAAATCGTCGACCCGATGGTGGCGTTGGTAGTCTGTAATTCCGCGCCCGCGGACGCGGCTACCTCCACGATCGTAGAGGAAGAACCTACCTGTAGCCTCGCATCCAAGGTAAGCACAAGGCCGATGTCCACCTTCTGCTTGGAAAATCTGGTTTCCGCGAAGCCTGTGTTGGTAATCGTAATGTCGTAGACGCCGGGATTGACGTTGAAGAAGTCATAGCGGCCGGTTCCGTTTGTGAGTACGTCCCTGGCTGTGTTGGTGGAGGGATCCGTTAGTCTAACTTGGGCTCCTGGAATCGCGGCGCCGGAAGCGTCCGAGATTACACCGGAAACAGTACCTGTGGAGGTGGATTGCGCCAAGGCCGCGCCTACGCTGAGAACCGCAACAGCGCAGAAGGCCTGAAAACGACGAAACGTTAAAGAAAATGCCAAGATTGCCCCCTAGTGCGAAGTGTGAGCCTTCCGGGCGGCAAACAGGGCGGGCCGGTATGAATCCAACGGGGAACGGATGGTATATCGTACGGCAACTGTTAACCGAAGGTCAATGGCGCAGGAGCTTTTTTGTTGACGAATTTCAGAGTCTAATGCGTAGGCGTTACCGCAGGAGTGGTGCGCCCGAGAGGATTCGAACCTCTGACCTTTTGCTCCGGAGGCAAACGCTCTATCCAGCTGAGCTACGGGCGCGATGGTG
>CAXSIG010000079.1:10122-12979 GCA_964237255.1 uncultured Bryobacteraceae bacterium | reverse complement strand
GAGCCGTTGGGAAAACCGGCTGGCGTTTCACTCGACGAACCGAGTGGTTCGGCCTTTCGAATGGGGCGTCGAGTGGACGGAAAACTGGCCGGCAGCCATGGGACGTCCGAACGAAGGTGTCCATCCGGAAGATTACATTGCGGAGATGAACGCCGCGGCGCTCGAGGGAAGCGAATCGTTCTACGGCTACCGGCCCCCGACCGATTTTCGCGTTGAGGAACATTGGCTGAAATTCACGTCTCCGGTGGATACGCCCTATGCTGAGAACAACACGGTCCAGGCGCGAGTCTTCCGGGCGAAGCAATCGGACAAGAAGCCAAAGCGAGCGGTAGTTGTCCTGCCGCATTGGAATGCCAGCCTGAACCAGCACATGTCTCTATGCGCGGGAATCGCGAAGCTGGGGATTACGGCCTTGCGCCTCAGTCTTCCGTACCATGACCACCGTATGCCTGCGGAGTTGGAACGCGCCGATTACGCCGTTTCTTCCAACATCGCTCGCACTATTGACGCGACAAGACAAGCGGTGATTGATACCCGGGCGACGCTGGACTGGCTCCAGGAGGAAGGCTACGAACGACTGGGAATCGTAGGCACGAGTCTAGGCTCGTGCTATGCCTTCCTCGCCAGCGCGCACGATCCGCGCCTTTCCGTAAACGTCTTCAATCACTGCTCCACGTACGTCGCCGACGTCGTATGGCAGGGCCTCTCGACGCGCCACATTCGCGAAGGCATTGAGAACGATATTGATCTGGAGCGCTTACGCAGAGCCTGGGCATCCATCAGCCCGGTTCACTACATGGACCGCTTTGCGGAGCTAAAGAAGAAATCTCTCTTCATCTACGCGACTTACGATACTACATTTCCGATCCATCTCTCCCGCGATGCGCGCGAACACATCACCCTGCGGAACATCGACGCCAAGTTCGTCGAAATGCCGTGCGGACATTACACCATCGGTGAAGCGCCATTTAAGTTCGTCGACGGTTTTCACATCTGCTCGTTCCTACGAAAATGGCTTTGATTCACGAATACACAGCAACCATCAGCTGGCAAGGGAGCACAGGCGTTGGCTATGACGCTTACTCCCGCGAACACACCGTCACCGCTCCTCCAGCGAAGGCGTTGCTCGCGCTTAGCTCCGATCCTTCTTTCCGTGGAGATTCAGCGCTGCTGAACCCGGAGCAACTCTTGGTACTGGCAGCGGCATCGTGCCAGTTGTTGAGCTTTCTTGCCGTGGCAGCGCGGGCTCGAATCGACGTAGTGGATTACCGGGACACCGCGCATGCCGAAATGCCCGAAGGAAGCAAGCCGATTTATATCACCCGAATCGTGCTCCGCCCCGTGATTACGGTGAAGAGCGACGTTTCCACCGAGCGCCTCAACCACCTGACGCAGGTAGCGCACCACGAGTGCTATATCGCCAACAGCCTGAAGACCGAGGTTATAGTAGAACCCGAGTTCCGAAACCCGACCGACTCCCGTTTCTAATGTCGCGAATTTTCACCTGCTACACTGAGGCCACAGGAATAACCGGCATGTTTGAATGGCTGTTCAAATACCCTGCCACCGCCTTCGCGAAGGGTCACTTTGTTCTTCTGACTCCTTGGCCGGTCTATGTCCTTGCCCTGTTGATCCTGAGCGCTGCCGTCTTGCTGTTTTTGCATGTCCGGCGTAATCACGGCTTGCTCAAAGGGGCGCAGCCGATTGCAATCTGGATTCTGCAAACCGCGCTGGTCGCACTTCTCCTCTTCCTTCTCTGGCATCCCGCGCTGAGCGTCGCCACGTTGCGTCCCCAACAGAACGTAGTCACTGTGCTCTTCGACCATTCGCGCTCCATGGCGCTGACCGACGAAGGTTCTGTGTCCCGTTTGGCGAAAGCTCAAAAGCTTTGGCAGGATACGCTCGCCGGCCCTTTGACCACGCGGTTTCAGGTTCGTTCCTATGCTTTTGGTAAATCGCTCGAACGCATTGCCGACCCAACGAAGCTCGCAGCCGATTCCACGGCAACACACCTCGGCGACACGCTGAATCAGGTTGCGACGGAAGCCTCGAACCTACCAGTCGGAGCGGTGGTCATGTTCAGCGACGGCGCGGACAATTCGGGCGGCATCGACGCGGACACGATTGCGCACATGCGGCAGGCTCGCGTTCCCGTGTACACCGTCGGCTTTGGACGTGAAACGCCTACCAATGATTTAGAAGTGACAGGTGTTTCGCTCCCGCTTCGAGCTTTATCAAAATCCCTGATCAGCGCGCAGGTCACTTTTCGCCAGTACGGGTTCGCAGGAAAAAAGACCCACGTGACAGTGAAAGACGCAGGCAAGGTTGTCTCCTCGGAAGAGGTGACGCTTGCCGCGGACGGGGTTTCGCAAACGGAGACCGTTCTTTTCCATGCCGGGGAAGCAGGGCCGCGGACCGTGCAGATTGGTGTCGATCCGGTCGCAGGGGAAGAGAACCAAGCCAATAATTCTTCGACAAGTCTGGTTAACGTATCGGGTCGCAAGGGCAAAATCTTATATCTGGAGGGCGAGCCGCGGTGGGAATATAAGTTTCTTCGACGCGCCGTGGAGGACGATTCGAGTCTTGAGATCGACAGCATCGTTCGTACTACCCCGAACAAAAATTACATCCAGCGTGCCACCGGTCCCACCGCTTTGGAAGCCGGATTCCCTTCCCGCCCAGAAGAGTTGTTCGCGTACGACGGCCTAATTATCGGTAGCGTGGAAGCCAATTATCTTACGCCGGTACAGCAGGATCTAATCCGGCAATTTGCGGATCGCAGGGGAGGCGGTGTCCTGTTTCTCGCCGGTCGATTTGCACTCAACGAAGGTGGATATGCAAAGTCGACCCTCGCCGA
>CAXSIG010000079.1:0-10112 GCA_964237255.1 uncultured Bryobacteraceae bacterium | reverse complement strand
TCACTTCCGGCTCCTCGACATTTCATCGCGATTATGTGTCCGTCGACTTGGCGCGCGCGGGACGGGACAGCGTGATTACCCGTCTCGAAAACAATCGGGACGGCAATGTAGAGCGTTGGAAGAAGATGCCGCAGATTGCGAATTATCAGGTAGTTGGCGATCCTAAGCCCGGTGCGGTGACGCTGATGGAAGTGCTGGCGCCGGGGAATCGGCGGCTACCTCTCCTGGTGACGGAGAATTTCGGCCGCGGACGTACTGCTGTATTGGCCACCGCGGGAACCTGGCGCTGGCAAATGTCGCAGCCGGTTGCCGACATGACCAACGAAATTTTCTGGCGGCAATTGCTCCGCTGGCTAGTGACGGAAACGCCCGGTCAAGCGGATGCGTCTACTCCGCGTCAGGTGCTCAGCGATGAAACGAAAGCCAAACTTCGTGTGGAGATCCGCGATAAGAAGTTCGAGCCGGTTGTGAACGCGCTGGTCCAGGCGCATATTGTGGGTCCGGAAAATTTGTCGGATATGGTGACGCTCTCTCCTGTGCCTTCGGAGCAAGGTGTGTACGCAGCGGATTACACCGCAGAGAAGCCGGGAAGTTACCTCGCAGAAATCTCCGCGGGCAAAGACGGAAGCGACGTGGTGATGTTCCGGCGCGAAGACGGAACGGCGGAATCCTTTCACACCACTCAGAATAAAGAGTTGCTGCAAAAACTTTCGGAACAAACCGGGGGCAAGTACTTCACTGCGTCCGACGCGAAGAAGATTCCGGAACAGATCGATTTCTCCACGTCCGGAATCACAACCAGCCAAACGTTAGACCTCTGGGACATGCCCATCGTATTTCTACTTGCACTCGGCCTTCGTGGCGGAGAGTGGCTGCTTCGCCGCAAATGGAGCGTGGTTTAAGTGAGGCGGTGGCTCGCCTTGCTTGCACTCTCGTTGCCCTGTAGCGCAACAACTTACTATCTGACGGTCGCCGGAATCGGGGGCGAACCCGATTACGAGCAACGCTTCGTCTCTTACGCCAAAGAAACGGAAAAAACCCTGAAAGCGCACTCAACGGACGCGCAGGTAGAAACGCTATTCGGCGCAAATGCAACGCGCGCAAACGTCCACGCGGCGCTCGAACGAATTGAGAAAGCGGCAAAGCCCGCTGATGCCTTCGTGCTCCTGCTGATTGGTCACGGAACATTTGACCGCGAGTACAAACTGAATCTTCCTGGGCCTGATGTCAGTGCCGCGGAACTTGCCGGCTGGCTTAACAAGATTCCGGCTGGACGGCAACTGGTCGTCTACACCACGAGCGCTAGCGGGGGCGCGAATGACGCGTTGAAGCGGGCGAATCGACTGGTCATCAGCGCTACCAAAACCGGCAGCGAAAAGAACGCAACGGTATTCGCGCGTTATTGGGTAGAAGCCCTGAACGATCCTTCGTCCGATGTAGATAAGAACGGAACCATCTCAGCGATGGAGGCGTTTCGATTCGCCGAGAGAAAGACAAAAGCCTTCTACGAAGAGCAAAAGCGGATCGCGACGGAACACCCGATCATCGATGATCCAGGAAAAGGATTAACGTTCACGGTCGCGCGTCTGAATGCGGAAGCGGTCTCGGCGGATCCGGCCAAGCGCGCCTTGCAAGCCAAGCGCGACAGCATCGAAACGCAAATCGATCAATTGAAGTACAACAAAGCCTTAATCGATCCGGCAAGCTACAAGACTCAGATGTCGAAGCTTCTGTTAGAACTGGCAAGAACGCAAGAGGAACTGGACAAGTGAAACTTTTCACCATCTCCTTGGTGGCGTTCTCCGCCTTCGCGCAAACTCGGGAGAAGGCTGAACAACTTTGGCGCGCTCATGATTACGACGGCGCGAACGTCGCCTTTCGCGTCGCGGTGAAAGCGAATCCCACGGATGCGGATTTAAGAGTCCGATGGGGTCGGTTGTTCCTCGAACGCTATAACCGAAAAGACGCGGCGGATCTTTTCAATGAAGCGCTGAAGATCAAGCCGGATTACGCTCCCGCGCTATTAGGACTGGCGCTAGTCGCCGATGAAACCTACGAAGGCAAAGCTCTGGAGCTCGCCAAGAAGGCTCTTGATGCGGACCCTAAGCTGGTTGAGGCGCGCGAGTTCATGGCGCGACTAAAGCTGGAAGATAACGATACGAAGGGCGCGATATCGCAAGCCGAGGAAGCTCTAAAGTTATCTCCCGATGCGAAGGAAGCGTTCGCGATTCGCGCGGCCGTGGAATTGATCGAAGATCGCTCGCCGGACCAGTGGCTGGCGAAGATGGGCGCCAGTTATGGGCGTGGCTACGAAACCATCGGACATTTTCTGGTCATCAATCGTCGTTATAACGAGGGGATCGACTATTACAAGAAGGCCGTTGCCGCTTCTCCTTATCTAGATTCCGCTTACTCGCAGCTGGGTATCAATCTGATGCGCATGGGCCGAGAAGGAGAGGCCCGCCAAGCGCTGGAAACGGCTTACAATCACGGCTGGAAAGACAATCCCACCACCAACTCGCTCACCCTGATGGACAGTTACAGCAAGTTCACCACGTTTGAGACGAACAACACCATCCTTCGTCTGAGTAAGAAGGAGGCCGATGTTCTTCATCCCTACTTCGAAACTGAGATGAAGCGCGCCATGGCCGCTTACGACAAAAAATATCAAATGCGTCTCGGCCATCCAGTACAGCTGGAGGTTTATCCGGATCACGAAGACTTCGCAGTGCGCACCACGGGCGTTCCCGGCCTGGGAGCGCTCGGCGTCACGTTCGGTTCCGTCGTCGCCATGGACAGTCCTTCGGGACGCAAGCCTGGCGACTTTCATTGGGCGTCCACGCTGTGGCATGAGATGAGTCACGTGTACACGCTGACGGCGACGAACTTCCGCATCCCACGCTGGTTCACCGAAGGTGTTGCCGTTCATGAAGAAACCGCGGTAGAACCCGATTGGGGCGACCGCATGACTCCTGAGGTCATTCGCGCGATCAAAGAAAAGAAACTGCTGCCGGTCGCGACCATTGATCGCGGCTTCGTCCATCCCTCGTATCAGGCGCAAGTCATCGTTTCTTACTTCCAGGCCGGAAAAATCTGCGATTACATCTCGGAACGGTGGGGCGAAGGCAAACTGCTGGACATGATCCACGATTTTGCCAAGCCCACCACAACAGAAGCCGTCATCGAAAAAGAGCTCAAGCTCAAGCCCGAAGAATTCGACAAACAATTTCTCACCTGGCTGGACAAGTCGACGAAGAACACCGTCGATCACTTTGACGACTGGCGCCAGAAGTTTAAGACTATGCGCGAGGCGGCCACGGCTAAGAAGTACGATGACGTGATCCGCATCGGCAACGAGATTCGCGATCTGTATCCCGATTATGTAGAAGCCGGAAGCGTTTACGCTTCGCTTGCCGATGCTTATGAGGCCAAGGGAAATAACGCGGCCGCGCTGGCCCAACTGGAAAAGTATTCAAAGGAAGGCGGGCGCGATCCAGGGACGATGAAGAAGCTTGCCAAACTCTTGGTAGCCGCCAATCGTCCGAAAGATGCAGCCGTCGCGCTAAACCGGTTAAACTACATTGTTCCGCAGGATACCGACGTTCACCAGCAGTTAGGTGGACTGTGGTTGGCGCAAGGTAACGCCACAGGAGCTATTCGCGAGTTTGCCGCCGTCGTCGCCGCAAAGCCTCTGGACCAAGCCACCGCTCACTACGACTTGGCACGTGCGTATCACGCCGCCAAGCAGGACGATAAAGCGCGCGAGCAGGTGGAAACCGCTCTCGAAGCAGCCCCCATGTTCAAGCCCGCTCAGAAACTTCTGCTCCAATTGTCTTCAGGCGCTTCCGAATAATTCATGACCCCATCCCCCTCCCCAGACGATTTGCAAGCGCGTATTGCGCGGTTCCGAGAAGTAGAACAGATGATTATCCAGCAGGTACGCCGCGTCATCGTCGGCCAGGAAGAGGTGTTGGAACAGGTGATGATCGCGCTGTTCGTCGGCGGCCATTGCTTAATCACGGGGTTGCCTGGCACGGCGAAAACACTCCTTGTGCGCACTATGGCCCAAACACTTGGCCTGATCTTCAAGCGCATTCAGTTCACACCTGACCTGATGCCTTCCGACATTACTGGAACGGACATCATCGAAGAAGATCCGACTACCGGACGCCGCACATGGACCTTCATCGAAGGCCCGATTTTCTCAAACGTCCTTCTTGCGGACGAAATCAACCGGACGCCGCCAAAGACACAATCGGCGTTGCTTGAGGCAATGCAGGAACGTGCGTGTACTGTCCGCGGAACCAACTACATCCTTCCCTCGCCCTTCTTTGTTCTCGCAACGCAGAACCCCATCGAATTGGAAGGAACCTACCCGCTCCCGGAAGCGCAGTTGGATCGCTTCCTGTTCAATGTGTTATTGGACTACCTCTCCGCGGAAGAAGAACTGAAAGTCGTCGATCTCACGACAACAGTGAAAGTCGCGAATGCGGACCCAGTCACTACCGCCGAAGAGATCCTCGATTTTCAGAAGCTCGTCCGTATGGTGCCGATCGGCGAATCCGTCGCGCGCTATGCGATTGAATTGGTACGTGCGACTCGCGTCCGCGATGTTTCCGCGCCCGATGTAGTGAAGAAATACATCAACTATGGAGCCAGCGTCCGCGCCGCGCAGTTCCTCGTGCTGGCTGCCAAGTGTCGCGCACTGATGAAAGGACGCACCGCCGTGGCTTACGAAGATGTCCGTGCCCTCTATATACCCGTGCTGCGCCATCGCGTGCTGCTCAATTTCCACGCCGAAAGCGACAAGCTGCGGCAAGACGATGTACTGCAGCAGGTCTTGGATCTGAAAAAGCCGTCCGCCGCGTAGTCCCACGAGGGGACCATGCAGAGATTTCTCGATCCGAAAACGCTCTCGACTATTTCCTCCCTCGATCTTGTGGCAAAGACGGTGGTGGATGGTTTTGTTGCGGGCCTTCATCGCTCACCCGACTTCGGCTTTAGCCAGGAGTTCGCGGAGTACCGCGCCTACACGCCCGGCGACGATTTGCGCCACGTTGACTGGAACGTTTTCGCGCGCACCGAAAAGGCGTTCCTCAAGCGTTATCGTGGCGAAACGAATTCCCAGTTGCTCTTACTTCTCGACACCAGCGGCAGCATGGGCTTCGGTAAAGATCCCATGCCCAAGATGGACTACGCGCGCTTCCTGGCTGCTTCGCTCGTCTACATGGGCAACCTGCAGCGCGATGCCACAGGCCTGATTGTTTTCGACAACAACGTATCGAATTACATCCCCCCGTCCACGCGTCAGGGTCAAATGTACCGGCTGTTTCACGCCATCGAGCATTCAAAGATAGGGGTCCATACCGATTTCGCCAAACCGTTTCTCCACTTCCAGGAGTACCTGCGCCGTCGCGGCATCGTAGCGGTAATTTCCGATTTCTACGAAGAACCGCGAACCATCATCAAGGCCGTTGAGCCGCTACGCTATCACGGCAACGAAGTGATCTTGTTCCATATTCTCGATCAAGAAGAGATCGAGCCGTCATTGCGCGGTTCCACTCTATTGATTGACATGGAGACCAAGTCGTCGATGGAAGTCACGCCGGAGTACAGCAAGAACGAATATCGCAAGAAGATCAAGACGCACATCGCGGATCTGAAAAGCTCAGCCCAGGCGGCCGGCCTTGATTACTTCCTCATGAACACCTCGCGCCCACTGGATGAAGGGCTTCGCGAGTATCTCACTCTACGCCAGGGCCGCAACTAAATGGCGTTCTTCACGCCGGCATTCTTCGCCGCCGCGGTCGCCCTTGGGCTGCCCATCTACATTCACTTACTGAAGCGGCACAAAACCACCCCAACGCCGTTCAGCTCCCTCATGTTTTTCGAGCGGCGGACGCAAAGCTCGGTGAAGCATCGGCGCCTGCAGTACCTTCTGCTATTTGCACTGCGAATGTTATTGCTGGCGCTGCTGATCCTCGCATTCGCAAAGCCGTACATGCGTTCTACCTCCATCGTCAGCGCGGCAGGCAACCGATCGATCCTTATTGCGATCGATCAAAGCTTCAGCATGCGCGATGGGAATCGTTTCGAAACCGCGAAGACGGAAGCGCGCAAGATGTTGGACAGCCTGCGCGGAGGCGACCGCGCGCAGGTAGTTCGATTCGCGGCGCAAACCGTTGCGGAAACTGATATGACGCTCGATCGTGGCAAGCTTCGAACCGCGATTGATGCTATGGAGCCCACCGATTCAGCCAGTTCTTTCGCGGACCTTACTCGCCAGCTTCGCGTCTTGGCACAACCGATTCAACCCCACCTCGAAGTTCATCTCTTCAGCGACATGCAGAAAACTTCCATGCCGCAAGCCTTTTCCGATCTGGACCTCGGCCCAAACATCAAATTGACGACGCATGCCGCAGCCACGAAGGACGATCCGAATTACACCGTTGAAGGCGTAATCGCTCCGCGTCATGTTTACGATCCCAAGCGTGCGCGAGTCCTTGCGAGCGTCGCCGGATACAACACGCCGGCAAAGCGGCTTCATGCAACGTTATATCTGAACGGGAAAGCGTCGGGATACCGCGACGTCGATGTGCCCGCCAACGGACGCGCGACTGTGGAGTTCGCAAACTTCGAAGCTCCCTATGGGCTGACAAAAGGGGAGGTTCGGATCGAAGCGGGCGACACATTTCCTAAGGACGACCACTTCTATTTTTCGACAGAGCGAAGCGATCCTCGTCCGGCGCTGTTCGTCCACGACCCGCGCGACACACGCGCTTACCTCTATTTCCGAACCGCGCTCGAAAGCTCCAATGAGGCGGCGTTCACTCTAACGTCGGCCACGCCGGACCAAGCCGCAAACCTCACGCCCTCCAAGTACGCATTCGTAGTGCTTTCCGATTTGCCTCCCTTGACGCGCGGTTTGGAAAACAATCTGCGCGACTACGTTCGCGGCGGTGGTTCGGTATTTGTGTTATTAGGACGGCAGTCCGGGGGACACGGGACAGTCGCTCTTACCGATCTTCCGCTCTCCAACTCACGGTACGAAACTCCGGAAGGTGGTCGCTTCCAAACTGTCACGTCGGTCGACGCTCTACATCCCGCGCTGCGCAAGACACCACAGTGGGAGGGCATGAAGTTTTATCAGATCGTCCCCGTAGAGCCTGGAACAGCGCGCGTCCTGGTCAAGCTTTCCTCAGGTCTCCCGCTGTTGATCGAGCGAACGTCGGGTGAGGGGCACATTCTTATCTTCACGTCGCCGCTCGACAACATCGCGAACGACTTTCCGCTCAATTCCGGGTTTGTTCCATTCATCGAGCAGTCGACCCATTATTTCGGCGGAATCGACGAGCGTTCCTCGACTTATGTCGCAGGCGCTTACCTGGACCTGCGCGCGGCCAAGACCAATGGAGCGCAGCCGGCGGGCAGTGTCGAAGTAATCGCGCCCAACGGGCAGCGAGCCCTATCCCTTTCGGAAGCGGCCAAAGCGCAAGGCCTTACTCTTGACAACGAAGGTTTCTATGACGTCCGCCGCCCGAATGGCACGCGCGAACTCGCGGCTGTAAACCCGGACCGCAAGGAATCGAACCTGGAGCCGATGTCGGAGGAAAACCTGGACCTTTGGCGTAACACGGGGGCCGGTACGGGCAAGCCAACCGCTTCCAACAACACCGATCCAACGAAGCAAATGGAACCCGCCACCGTCGACCTTTGGTGGTACGTTCTTCTGGCAGCGTTATTATTAGCTATCGCCGAGTCGGTCGTCGGCAACCAACATTTATCGCAAGAGAAAGAGGCCTAATGAACCCGCTGTCGCAACTGGATTCTTACCTGCGGAAGTTGGAGAGCAATCTCCGGAATTTTTCCCTGGCGCGTGGCGCCGCCATCCTGTGCTCCGCCGCGCTGGTCGTCACCATACTGCTGGTGCTGACCGCGAATCATTTTTCGTTTTCGCAGCCCAGCGTGTTCTGGTCGCGCGTGCTGCTGTTCTTCGTAGTCGCGGCTGCGCTATGCGGAGGATTGATCGTGCCGCTCCTCCGATTGAATCGCAAGCGCGCGGCGAATCAGGCAGAAACGAAGTTTCCGGAATTTAAGCAGCGGCTTCTGACCTTCACGGAAAAACGCCAAACCAACGCGGATGATCCGTTCCTGCCGCTGCTGGCAGCAGATGCCTTGACGGTTGCGGAACAGCGCGCCTCGGAACCGCTGGTACCGAAGTCGTGGGTGGTAAGCCTGGGATCGGTTGCCGCCATTGCCGTAACCGTATTACTGTGGCTCGGAGTTTCTGGACCGGGATTCCTTGGTTATGGGACCGCGTTGCTGTGGGGTGGCGTGCCGCGTGCGGATCGCAAGCCAATTTACAGTATCCGCGTGGAGCCCGGCACACATCGAATTCGTCGGCGGACGGACCAGACAGTCACCGCGATGTTGAACGGCTTCTCCGCGCAGAAAGTCAGTGTGTTCGCGAAATACGCGAGTTCCCCGAAATGGGAGGAAGCACCCATGTTGTCGAAGGGTTCGGCCAACTGGGAGTTCCTATTCGCGGGTGTTCCGGAAGACGTGGAATATTACGTCGAAGCTGGCGGCGTGAAGTCGAACAGCTACAAGTTCACGGTTGTGGATCTACCGACGGTGAAGAACATAAAGGTCACGTACCACTATCCGTCGTTCCTTGGGATGCGGAATGAGACGGAAGACCCAGGCGGCGATCTTCGAGCGGTAGAAGGTACGGAAGCTGAAGTCGAGCTCACGACCGACAAGCCGTTGAGTCAGGCGAGCCTGGTCCTCGATAGCGGAACGAAGATCGAACTGACTACCGGTCCGACGGGTCATCTGACGGCGAAGGTGCCGATCCAACGCGACGACATGTATCACGTCGCGACTCCCGACGGCGGAGAGTTAGTGCGTCTCACGGAAAATTATTTCATCGAAGCGCGTCGTGACGACCCGCCCACCGTAACCATCTCTCATCCGGGCAAAGACGCGAAAGTAAGCCCCATCGAAGAGGTCACTGTCAATGTACAGGGCAAAGACGACTTCGGCCTACAAGCCCTGGAACTCCACTATTCGGTAAACGGCGGCGATGAGAAGACCGTTTCCGTACTGAACGGCAAGGGGCGGAAGGAAGCGGACGGCAGTACCACTCTTTTCCTGGAGGATTACAAACTGGTCCCCGGGGACGTGGTAAGCGTCTATGCAAGCGCTCGCGATGCCAGGACCACCGCGCGGTCTGACATTTACTTCATCGAAGCACAGCCATTCGAAAAGGAATACTCACAGTCGCAGTCCGGCGGTGGCGGAGGCGGAGGTGGCGGCGAAGAAGAACAGAAGATTTCGGATCGCCAGAAGGAAGTAATCGCGGCCACCTGGAACCAACTGAAAACGAAGGAAAAGAAGTCCGAAACGGAAAACGCGAAGTATCTGAGCGATGTTCAAAGCAAGCTGCGCGATCAAGCGAAGTCGCTCTCCTCGCGCATGAAATCCCGTCAACTATCGGAGAACAATCCGGCTTTTAAAAGCTTTACAGAAGACATGGACAAAGCTGTCGAAGCTATGGGTCCGGCTTCCGATCAGTTGAAGGGCGCTCAGTTTAAGAATGCTTTGACGCCTGAACAGAAGGCACTGCAATTCCTGCTACGCGCGGAAGCGACATTCCGCCAGATTCAGGTCGCCTTCGGTAAGCAGGGCGGCGGTGGTGGAGGTGGCGGCGGAGCCAGCCGTGACCTGGAAAACCTGGCCGATTTGGAACTAGATACCGAGAAGAATCAATATGAAAGCAGCCAGCAATCGGCGCAGGAGCAACAGCAAAAGGCTGTCGATGACGCGCTCGCGAAGCTAAAAGAATTGGCGCGGCGACAGCAGGAATTAGCGGCACAACAAGGGAACAAACAGCAAACCGCGCAACAGCGATGGCAGCAGGAAATGTTGCGCCGTGAAGCCGAAGAGCTGAAGCGTCAGATGGAGCAGCTATCCCGCGGCGAGCAGCAGCAACAGCAGGGCGACCAGAACGGGCAACAAGGTCAACAAAGCCAGCAACAAGGCCAACAAGCGCAGTCCGGACAACAATCCGGCCAACAAGGTCAGCAACAGAGTAGTCAACAGCAGAGTGG
>CAXSIG010000078.1:0-12998 GCA_964237255.1 uncultured Bryobacteraceae bacterium | reverse complement strand
AACCGCTTTCCCCAGCAGAATCAGAGAGCTAGCAGTAGAGTTTTCTAAGGACTTCTCTTGTTCGAAGCGGGTGAGGCGCTCGGCTTGGGCGCTTTTCAGTCCGTCGATGGTGGATTTGTCGATTCAGGAGGCGTTGCTCGTAGAGGACGAGGGAGAAAAGATTCGCTTCTGTGCATTTAGGGGGTTTTGCGCCGCTTTGAGAGAAGGCGATTCATCGATAGGGATAACGTTTGGTTCCATATGCGCCTACAGAATCGCATAGCGAAACAAGGGAATAGCGTAAGTTGCTGATAATGCGGCACCGATAGCTTGTGAATCACCCACCGCGTTCTTGGGGGTGCCGGCAACGAGGTGGGCAGCACAAAGAGACTGACAGTTCCGATCCAAGTTGGGTGGCTTCCCCTTGGTCACCCTTGCGGTTATACTTCTGCCGTGCGCACCGCAATCATCTTTACCGCTTCCCTTTGCCTGAATCTTCAGGCGCAATCGCCCTCCGTTCGGGAGCGCATGGAGCGCTATGTTGCCGATGACGTCATCGCAGGCGCAGTCACACTAGTTGATCGAGGCGGCAAGGTCGTGGAGTTCGACGCCGTCGGTAAGGCGGACATCGATGCGAATCGCCCCATGCGTAAGGACACGATCTTTCAGATTATGTCCATGACGAAGCCTGTGACAGCGATCGGTATCATGATGCTTGCCGAAGAGGGTAAGCTTGCGCTGCGCGATCCGGTGGAACAATATCTACCGGAGTTTCGTCATCAGCAAGTCACCGCTAATCGGGGGCCCGACAATGCCAGATTGGCAACGCCCGATTATTTAATTACCATCCGCGATCTCCTTACGCATACGGCAGGTATCGTGGATACGGCTCCTGCCGCTATCCGAACGTATCCGCAATTGATGAACGTGCCACTGGCGGACGTGGTGAAGAACCTCGCGCGCGAACCGTTGCTTTTCCAGCCCGGTACCCAGTGGAGCTATAGCAGCCCAGGGATTGAAATTCTGGGGCGCATTATTGAAGTTTGCTCCGGGCAAAAATATGAGGATTTCATCACCGCTCGCATTCTGAAACCGCTTGGCATGAAAGATTCGTTTTTCTTCCCGTCCTCCGTCAAGATTGACCGGATCGCGATGGTTTATGCGAAGCGTGACGGCCACCTGGCACCTTCACCCGCCACGATACTCGCCGGCGACCCCGCGAAGCATCGGCAAGGCGCGATCTTCCCCGCCCCGGGATGGGGTCTCTATTCCACAGCGGAAGACCTGCTGCATCTGTATCGCATGATGCTCGGCAATGGGATTTACGAAGGCCAGCGCTATCTGTCTCCGTTTTCGGTGCACCTAATGACGGAAGCGCATACTACCGGAATACGGCCAGTCGGGTGGATGCGCGGGGCCGACTATGGTCTGGCCTGGGAAGTCGTGACCGAGCCGCTTGGCGAATTGGCGGGTCATGAAAAGGGCACCTATGGCCATGGCGGTGCATTTGGCACCCAGGGCTGGATCGATCCTAAAAATCAGCTAATCTCGATCCTGCTGATTCAGCGCTCGGACGGAGGAACCGACAGCTTACGCAACGTCTTTCTCACCATGGCAGAGTCGTTAGAACGACCCTGAGTAAACCTTGGGAGTGTAGGAAACCGGAACATTCGTCGTGTTCTTGAACTGAACTGTTAAGGTTACGCTTCCCCCGGCCGGAATCGACAACGGAGTGGATATGTAAGGCGACCCGCCGTTGGCCCCCGCTGCGTTTTGCATGGTGACTCCACTCGAAAGATTTGTGAGTACCAGTTCGATGGGTCCGGCAATGGCCTGTGCGCCATTGTTCATTATCGTCATGGTGCCGCTGAAGACTTGTGTCACGCGGTTGTAGAGCAGACCGCTTCCTGTCACGGTGGTTTGCGAGGTTACATCGATGGCGCTCACGCTCGGCGGTAGCGTTATGTACCCGACTACCGGATCATGATCGGACACGCGTTCCGGCCTGGTTGCATCACTTCGGTACGCCTCCGGGAAATCCGCATTCACGCGGCCGTAAACGACTTGCCGAATACTGGAGGCGATGTTCTGCGAGTACAGGAAGTGATCGATTGCCTGTGCTGTGCCGTCGAAGGTGTCCGAGTATTGCTGGGCAGTGGCGATGTTACTTAATGCGTCGGTAAGAACCGGATTCACCAGGCCGCTGGCGGCTGGAACCACATCCTGACTAGTCGGGGCCGGATTTCCCCGGACTACACCGAGTACATCGACATAGCCATCGTTGACCTGGTAAGCATTAAAATCACCCACCGCGATTACTTTGTCTCCCGCGGCTTGGAATGTCTGGATCAAGTTCGCGAGGAACTCCGCTCCGGCTTCGCGCTTGGCCCGAACGCGCGCGCCACTGGCACTGTCGTTCACGTCCAGAAGGCTGCGCAGGTGATTCGCAATGACTGTAACGGCCAGCGTTTGATTCGAACGGGCGGCCTGAGCGGTGGCCTTCAATACCAGCGGCGGTCGATCGTTCAAAAGGGCTTGACTCCCTGATGTGGGATCGGTGTATGTTGTGGTCTTTCCGTACTGAGTTACGCTCACCACATTCACTTTGGAAGTTTTCACAAGGAAAGCGTTGTTGATATCACTTGAGTCATTGCCGGCTGAAAGGTAGGCCGTGTAATGGGGCGCATTTACTCCAGCGTCCGTATCGATTCTGGCGGCGAGAGCTTGTGCCGTGCTCAGGTTTTCCACTTCTTCGAGCGCAAGTATATCGGGCGTGTTGATTACATTGCGGATGGCCAGCGAAGCCTTTGCAAGCCGATTACTGAACGCTTGCGCAGTTAGTACTACGTCGCTGTTCGGATCGTCATTCGTGTCATAGAAGTGTTGCAGGTTGAATGAGGCGACCGTCAAATCCGTAGATAAAGCGACTGGCGTAGCAGTGTAGGTAACATTTCCCGTAGCAATCGGTGGCGAGGTTGGATCGGTGAGAAGCGTGTACTGGCCGTATTTATAATCGAAAACGCCCACCAGATTGGAAACAGTTGCGCCGCTAGTCACATCGAGCGCCACTCCACCGGTCAACTGCGCTGTATTCACACGAAGAATCTCCGGGTTGTCGTCCCAAACGGGAACAGTAGCGGGAGCGCCGGCGGGTAGCGTGTCATAGGCATCAATTCCCGCTTCGCGAAACGGGCGTGCAGTGCCAGGTAGAACGCCGAAGAACACGCCATTGCTTGTTGCTGTTGCGTTCGGCTCATCCAAGGTTCCCTCGCTCGGCGCAACCACTGTTATCGAAGCCACGGCAACACGCATTCCTTCGTACTTTTCCCGTTGGTAGATACCGCCAGAGGGGTTGAAATCAGCAGCGGTCAGCGTGACAGGCGCCGGCAGCGCGTTCCCAGTCGAAAGTGGGGTAACGGTGGGGCCACTGATTTCTGTGATGGTTCCATAACCAATATCTGGAGCGAACTCCTGCACTCCGCCCGTAACGCATACAGAGTTCCCTATCGCGGCATTCGTTCCGGGGGCGCTCTGCGTGAAGACAAACACCGCATCCGAAGTTAAAGGATCGCCATCACCAGGAGAGGGCATCTGCATGTAGAAGCCGTTCGAACGAATCGCAGTCACAATGCCGATAGTGGTGATCGTGGTTCCCACGGAAGGAGAAGTTTGGCCGCTGCCCTGAATCTCCGCAATTGATTTCGTCGGGGCGCAGGTGAAGGTTCCATTGATGGTTACGGAATAACTCTGCATTGCCATGTTGGACGAGGAATCCATCACAGTAATCTGGAAGGCGAACGGCGAACCGGTGGTCGTGGTCGGAGTTCCGCTAAGGGTAGCCCCGCTTAGCGAAAGCCCCGGCGGCAACGTCCCCGTCGAGCTATAGGTATATCCGCCTCCCGTTCCTCCACTTGCGGCGAAGGTTTGCGAATAGAACGCACTGACAGCTCCCGCCGGAAGAGTGGCTGGTGTAAAGCTTAGAGTTGTTGTGGTCCCGCAAAGGTTGGCGGCTGTGAGAGAGTTTCGCGGATTCACCGCACCAGCAGTGAATCCGCTGGTGGTTCCGTTCGATGCCGAAGGTTTTACCCCGGCGAAACAGCCTGCCATGTTTCGGGAATCCGAGGTTGTAGCAAGCAACGCGGGTGCGGCAGGCGAACATGCGCTTGTGCCGTAGCTCATGATGTCGATTACTGTGGCTCCCGTTGAAGGACACGCCCCGGTGAGCGCAGTAATGGTGCTGACCAACGCTACCTGACCCTGGTTGGCGGACATGGCGATGCCGGTGCCGGAGCCGGTTGCATCGGCAGTCGGAAGATTAGTAGTTCCGCCCCCTTGGGCGTTCTCCTGAATGAGATAGTAATGACCCGCGGCTAAAGTAACAGAAGTTAAGGCTGTAACCTGCCACGAAATTCCTGTGGCAGCCGCATACTGGACGCTCAATCCGGATAAGGAAACGCCCGAAGACCCCTGGTTAAAAATCTCAATAAAATCGTTTTTGTAATTGGAGCCGCTATTTCCACCGCCACCGTAGACCTGGCTGATCACCAGACAGCCCGTGCCGGAGCACGTTTGTGCAGAAGTGATCACAGGGGCAAACGCGACAAAAGCAAGTGCTGGCAGAATTCGCTGGATCATGGGGCCTCCAACACAAGGTATCACCCTAAAATTGCAGACGAATGAATTGAGCGAACCGGAAGGATTGTCTATTGGAACGGCGGCGGTACCGGCGGCTTAACTGGCGGTCGCAGCTTGATTCTCGCGAGCGAAGTGAAAAGACCATTTGGGTATTTGGCAAGATATTCGTCAAAGGCCTCTTTATTGTTCCTTTCTATCGTGGATTTCCAAAACGCCATTTCCGCCTCGATTTCGGGAAAGGGCCGCGGGTCACGCTTTCCCGGTCGCCGGTCCACGAATGCGCCCCTGTCTTCGCCTCGGGCCAAGAGAGACTTGGCTTTACCCGCAAACATGCCGTTCGGATACATTTCCAAATAACGGCGGTAGGACTCAGGCTCGCCGGATTTTCGGACCCGATCCCAAAGATCCAATTCAGCCTCCGCATCTAACGTGGCTTTCACGGTGCTCTGAACCGGGGTCTCCGGAACACGAATATTTTTCGGAGTCGCGTTCTTTTTCGCCAAAATCTGGAGCTTCGCTCGAGCCAGAGATTCGAACTGTCCTGCCGGATATTTGACCAGGTATTCGCGATATAACTGCGGCTCTGTTGAATCTTTCACGGAATTCCAGAAAGCCAACTCGACAGCTTGGTCAGCCACGGCATCGTGCGGGCGGGCCGGTAAAGCGGCGGGCAACTGGGGAACAGCCAATTTGATTTGCGCTGCAGGTTTCGGAGATTGCGAATACCGATACACCCCGAACCCTGCCGCGGCGACAGCAATCGCAACGGCGGCAAGAGCAAATGGCCGCTTCAACGTTTTTGGTCTCTGTTCTCTTGCCGTCAGGCGAGTGACGTCCGATTGAAGGAGCGCTCGATTCAGAGCGGCCCCGAAATCACCGGCGTGAGGAGGCCGGCGCGACGGATCGTATTCCAAACCCTGCTGTAGCAAACGGTCTACTTGCGGCGACAGAACGGGTCGCAACTCCGACGGCCGAAGCCGCACCGGCGAGCGCTGCAGGGCTGTAAGTTGTGCCTGGCTATCCGATGGAAACGGTTTCCTTCCGGTTAGCACTTCATAAGCGATAAGCGCCATGGCATAGATATCGGCACAAGCTGATGGCTGACCCATTCGCTGCTCCGGCGCCATGTACATAACGCTACCCGCCACGCGTGTAGCAGTAGGATCAGCGGCCAAATCCGCCACCGTTGCAATCCCGAAATCAATCAAACGAACCCGCTCTCCGCCACCCGGAAGAGTTTGCAGCATCAAATTCTCAGGCTTCAGATCCCGATGCCAAATGCCTTTTTCGTGAGCGGCGGAAAGGGCTTGGCCCATCTGTTTCAGAATTTCAGCCGCGCGCTCGACGGGTATACCTTCGGGCGTCATGATCGCGCGTAGCGTCACCCCGTCGACATATTGCATCACCAAGAATGGTTTGCCTTCGTCGGTGCGTCCACTATCAATCGCGCTGACGACACCGGGATGGTCAATCATGGACAGCGCACGCACCTCATCCGAAAACTTGCGGGCCAGCCAAGGATCGTCCAAGCTCTGGTTGAGTTGCACTTTGACCACGACCGCGCGATTGTGCATCGCCCGGTCTTCCGCAAGGTAAACGCTGCCGAAACCGCCTTCCCCTAAACGGCGCACCAAGGCATACCGGTCTTTCAGCAGCAGCGCGGGAAGCGCGGTGTCGCGAAGGAAAATCGTTTCCTCGTCACCTGAGCGGCGGACTGGGGAGGGATCCTCGGTTGCCATCGATTGCTTGCCTTATCGTAGACTAAGCTGCGCCGTAGAAAGTTAGTACGTGCCGGCTAACGGATTGACGGTACCATACCGATACATTAATATCATCCATATGACTTTGAAGAAGACGCTAAATATTGACGGTGATCTTCTTGAGAAGGCTCGGGCAGCTTCCGGTGCAAAGTCAGATACAGATACAATCCGTCTTGGTTTAGAGTCTCTGGTACGTCGTGCCGCTTATGAGCGCCTTCGAGAGCTTAGAGGGAGCGAGCCAAACGCGCAGGACGTTCCGCGCCGAAGAGAGCCATCGGCCGAGTCTGAGGCTGCTTAGTGGTATTAGTCGATACCCAGATCTGGATTCGCTTTCTCGCGAACCGGATGCCTTACGCGCAGGAGATGGACAGACTTCTAGCGATAGATGATGTGGTCGGACACAACATGATTTACGGCGAATTGCTAATGGGCGATTCCGGAAGTCGTAGCAATCTTCTGTCTCTCTACCAAAACATTCGTTTCGCGGACACTATTCCTCATGAGGAAGTCGCGGAGTTTGTTCGCATCCGCAACCTGAATGGACGCGGAGTCGATTGGGTTGATGTGCATCTGCTCGCTTCGGCGTTGGTCGGACACTTTAAGTTGTGGACGGGCGATGCCTCGCTGGGAGCGCTTGCTACTCGGTTGGGAGTAGCGCACCATATTGGTTCGGAGCAGTTTGTCACTTAGTACGCGCCGCTGCTTATGGTTGCGTCCGTCCCGATCTCGAAAACATCGTATAGATTAAACTTGCGGTGAAGCAAACACTCGATTTCGTCATCCGGCACGGCTACTTCATCCTGTTCGTTTCGGTTTTGGTAGAGCAGATGGGTGTGCCCATTCCCTCGCTCCCCATGCTGCTGGCCGTCGGAGCTCTGGCAGGCCTCGGTCAACTTTCGTTTACCGCTTCTCTCCTTTGCGCCGTGTCCGCCTGTCTACTGGCCGACCTTCTCTGGTACTGGTTGGGAATTTACAAGGGCTCGTCGATTCTGAACCTGCTGTGCCGCATTTCGCTGGAGCCGGATTCCTGCGTCAAGCGCACAGAGAACATGTTTGTCCGCTACGGCGCACCCGGTCTTCTTTTTGCCAAGTTCGTTCCGGGGCTCAGTACCGCGGCGGCGCCTCTCGCCGGGATTTTTCGGATGAAGATCTGGAAATTTGCGCTGGCGGATAGCGCCGGATCGCTGATTTGGGCAGGCAGCTATACCACTGTGGGGCTTCTTTTCCGGAATCAATTGGATTTAGTTGCGCAATTTGCCGAACGTGCGGGCGGTTGGGCCCTTAGCTTCGCGGCGATTCTGTTCGGAACGTTTCTCCTGGTGAAGTTTATTCAACGTCGCCGCTTCTACCGTCGGCTTCGGATGTCTCGTATCGATCCTGCCGACTTGAATGAAATGCTGGACCGTGGCGATTCCGTTACCGTTGTCGATCTCCGCAATGCTTTGGAATGGGGCGAGGAAGGAGCCGCGAAGATCCCTGGAGCGATCCATATCGATTACACGGACATCGATTCCGGCGTCGCTCAAGTGCCGCGCGATCGCGACATCATCCTCTACTGCAGTTGACCAAACGAAGCTTCGAGCGCCCGTGCGGCGCTCATACTGAAAAAACGAGGCATCACCAGAGTCCGTCCACTTACCGGTGGTTTGGAGGCTTGGCAGCGCGCCGGCTTTCCCACCGAAGCGGCGGGCCAAACCCGAGCCGAAACCCTTGGCCCCTCGCGCGCGTAGATCAGCTTATACTACGTTCAGGAGTGTAAATGCGTTCGCTACCTCGCCAAATCTCCGCCGCACTAGCTCTTGCTGCTCTGCTGCCTATCAACATCTACTCCGCCGATAAGAAAAAAGATCCCGATGAGATTGGGAATCGCGACGTCGGCAAGGGCATAAACTTTTACTCCATCGAAAAGGAAATTGCGCTCGGTAAGCAGTTGGCCACCGAAGTCGAGCGTCAAGCCCGTATTGTGGATGATCCGATTGTCGCCGAGTACGTCAGCCGAATCGGCCAAAATCTGGTTCGCAATTCGGATGCGAAAGTTCCATTCACCATCAAGGTAATCGATGGGGAAGAAGTGAACGCATTCGCTCTGCCGGGCGGGTTTTTCTTCGTGTACACCGGCATTCTTATGAAGGCCGATAACGAGGCTGAGATGGCGGGCGTGATGGCGCATGAGATTGCTCACGTGGCGGCGCGGCATGGCACGCGGCAGGCCACCAAGGGTCAGATTATTAACTACGGGACAATTCCGCTGATCTTTATGGGCGGTATCGCGGGTTACGCCATTCGGCAGGGTGCCAGTCTGGCCATTCCCATGGGCTTTCTGAAGTTCTCGCGGAACGATGAAAGCGAAGCGGATCTGCTGGGCCTGCAGTATATGTACAAGGCCGGTTACGATCCGAATTGTTTCGTGGATTTCTTCGAGAAGATTCAATCTCTAGAAAAGAAGAAGCCGGGTACCGTTGCCAAAGTTTTTGGTACACACCCTCCCACGGACGACCGCATCAAGGCTTCGCAGCAAAATATTCAAAAATACCTGAAAGACAAGCCTGAGTACGTGCTGAGCACTTCCGAATTCAACGATGTGAAAGCGCGCGTGATGGCTATGCATAATCACCGGAAGATCGACGATAAAGATTCGAATCGTCCCCGCTTGCGGCGCGCTCCGGGCGCAGGTGGCACCATTGACGACGGAACCGGTTCAGATACCAAGCCGAAGACCGATCAAGATGAGCGGCCTACGCTGAAACGTCGTGACACCAACTAGTTCGGCGCTTATTTTTGTACTGCTTGGGGCGGTCTGCATGAATTTGCAGGCTGCCCCTTCTATTTTGGTGCATGGTCACCGCGGCGCGAGAGCCATGCGACCGGAAAACACGCTGCCTGCATTTCGATACGCCATCGACGCCGGTGTGGACGCGCTGGAACTCGATATGGCGGTCACCAAAGACGGCGTGTTGGTGATATCGCACGATCCATACCTGGAACCGCCGGTCTGTAGTGGTCCTTCCACTGAAAAGATCGCGATCCATACGGTGACGTTAGCGGAGGTTCGTGAATGGGACTGTGGCAAAGTTCGAAACCCGCTGTTCCCGAAGCAGATCCCTCAACCCGGAACGCGCATGCCGACCCTGGAAGAAGTATTCGCACTCGCTTCCCTTGGCACGTTCGACTTCAACATCGAAACTAAGATTTTCCGCGACCACCCGGAATTGACACCTTCGCCGGAAGAATTCGTAGGCTTGGTGCTCAACCAGATCCGGAAATATAAGCTGGAGAAACGGATCATTCTTCAGTCGTTCGATTTCCGAACGTTGGTGGAGATGAAACGCGTTGCGCCGGAGATCAGAACTTCCGCCTTGCTGGAAGGTAAGCCGCGAGATTTCGTAAAAGCGGCACGAGAGGCAAAAGCTGATATTGTCTCGCCGCTTGCATCTATGGTGACAACCGAGCAGGTCACTGCCGCACATAACGCGGGTCTACAGGTAGTTCCCTGGACCGTTAATACGCCAACTCAGTGGGACCGTCTAATTGCAGCCAAGGTGGACGCGATTATTTCCGATGATCCCGCAGCGTTGATCGAGTATTTGAAGGCAACGAACCTGCACTAACTAGCCAATCTTCTTCAAAATGTCCCGGCACTTGGGGCCGTACCCGTCTTCGTCTCCGACATGCGCCGCTTCCCGCTCTACAGTCTTTTTATCGCCCATGAGCAGCGCATATTGCAGAGTGGCCCAACACCGAGGCGCCGTAAACGGGGCAATCCGCTCCGAAGCAAGCACTGCCCGATACCCTTCTTCCACCTTGTTTTGTTTGTAGCGAGCCATCGCCAGCAGGTACTCCGCGCTTGAATCTTCCACGACACTGGTCATCACCCCCGCGAACTTCTCGGCTGTTGCGTAGTCGGCCTTCTCGTAAGCGGCCAACACCTGCTCAAGACGTGAGTGGTGGCTTTCCGGCGACTCCTTCATCATTTGCGAGCGATTCACCTCCGGCATGTGGACGAGATTGGCCCATTTCGACGACGGAGTGAAATTCAGTTTCGCTTGCTCGGTTTTACCCGGTCCCCGTTGCCATGGAATGATGGCTGCGAGGAGAGCGGCGGCAGCAACGGCCATCAGCACCACGCGACTGCGCAAACTCAACAGCCGTTCACGCGGCTCTTGCGAACGAGCTAAAAACGCCAAGTCTTCACGGCACGGGGCGCATTGCTTCAGGTGAGCCGCAATTGCATCGGACTCCTCCTCGCCAGCCTCACCTGTCTGATATGCCCCCAGCCTCTGAGTATCAGGACAGCAAGCCATTGCTACTGGTGCCGCAGCGTCCGCCGGAACGACAATGGCCCGTAGCCTTACAAAGCTGTGATACAGGGCGAAACAATCGGCGCAGGTTTCCGTGTGCTGCGGCGGATTGCTATCCTCAGCCGCACGCCACAAAAGCTCCTGCCGCACCTGTTCGGAACTTCCGATGCCGAGCGAGTGCCAGTATTCATCCGGCTCGTATCTCTCCGGGTCGATACACATCCTGTTCATTTGTTACCGCCCCGGCCTGGTTTCTTCACGGAGATGGAGACCGGCTCGGGAGGAAGGGCGGGGCCGCCGAACGCACGTGCTAAAAGAGCCCGAGCTTTAAAGATGCGAGTGGCGACGGTGTTGATGGGAGTGCTGGTTTTCCGTGCAATTTCGTCGTAGCTCAATTCTTCGTTCGTTCGAAGGCGGAAGGCGGTTCGCAACGGCTCCGGCAGCACATTCAACAGTTTTTCCGCGGCAAGCGAAGCGTCCACTGTTTCGTACTGAAAATCTTCCATCGGGAGCGCACGTTCGCGCTCCTCCCCATCTACCTGGAAAGTCAACCGGACCATCTTGTCACGCCGCCTTGCGCGGTCGGAGCGAAGCTTCTGCAAGATCGCAATCTGCACGACGCGATAGACGAACGTCTGCAGCTTGGCATCGCCGCGAAACTCACCCTTTGATCGAATTAGCGAGATATAGGCATCGTGAAGAATGTCTTCACGATCTTCGGCTATCGGAACCTCCCGGGTGAGCAAACCCTGGACGCTCTTGCTGCCCGCGAAATATTGAGAATAGAGTTGGTCGCGCGCTTCCGCGCTCCCACCCTGCGCTCGGCGCAATAACTCCGCTTCCGGCTGCGATTCCACCTCTCTCAGATTATCGCCCGCTCTTTACCTTTGAGATGCCAAATCTTCCAGGCACCGCGCGATTAGGGCAGTCCAACCCGTTTGGTGTGAAGCGCCGCAGCCGCGCCCCGTATCGGGATGGAAGTATTCGAAAAACTGGGTTAAACCGCGCCAGTTTGGGTCTTCCGCGAATGTGCGCAGTTCTCCGTGCCAGGGACACCGGCCGGAGTTGTCCGGTTGAAAAAGAGCCGTCAGTCGACGATTTAGTTCTCGCGAAACTTCGCGCAAGGTCAACAGGATGCCTGAACCGGTCGGGCATTCCACTTTCAGAGTGTCGCCATAAAAATGGTAGTAGCGTTCCAAGGCTTCGACAAGCAGGTAATTGAGCGGAAACCAAATCGGACCGCGCCAATTCGAGTTACCGCCGAAACTGCCCGTTTCAGATTCCCCCGGTTCATAGGATACCGTCCGCCGGGCTCCATCGACATCCAGATAAAACGGATTTGCCTGGTGAATCTTGGAGAGGCTTCGGATTCCGTAGGGAGACAGAAATTCATCTTCACTTAGCATCCGCCGCAACACCCGAACCAGCCGTTCCTTTGAGGGAATTGCCATCAATCGATGTGTATGCCGTTCGTGCTCTGCCGTCTCCATACAGGAGATTTGGTTGCGCAGGTCGCGGCGATTCTCCAGGAACCAATTCATTCGCTTTTGGAAAGCCGGCAGCTTTGCAATTTGATCTTCCTCCAGCACCGCATTCGCGAAAAGCGGAATCAGACCGACAATTGAGTGAATTTTAAGTGGGTGCGTGCGCCCGTCGATCAGAAGTTGATCGTAGTAGAACCCGTCTTCCTCGTC
This sequence comes from uncultured Bryobacteraceae bacterium, assembly GCA_964237255.1. Lineage (GTDB taxonomy): Bacteria > Acidobacteriota > Terriglobia > Bryobacterales > Bryobacteraceae > JALYXI01. Next base: position 632 of record CAXSIG010000078.1, on the reverse strand, counting down.
CCAGAGTCCTGAACCGCCCAACGTGTTCATCGCGTCCGCGATTTCTACGAAATGTTCAAAAAATTTTGAGGCAATATCCTCATACTCCGGGTCTTCCGCCGCCAACTCGAGCGCCATGGAAAGCATGGTGGAGCAGAAAAAGGTCATCCACGCCGTACCATCCGCTTGTTCGAGGGCCTGTCCGCTGGGAAGAGGCTGCGAGCGATCGAAAACGCCGACGTTGTCGAGTCCCAGGAATCCTCCGCTGAACACCTGTTTGCCGGCAACGTCTTTCCGATTCACCCACCACGTGAAGTTGATCAGCAGTTTCTGGAAAATCCTTGCGAGAAAGAACCGGTCCCGCTGACCGTGAGGAGCGCTGATTTTGTAGACTCGCCAGGCCGCCCACGCCTGAACGGGCGGGTTGACATCCGCCAGAGCGAATTCGTAGGCGGGCACCTGACCATTCGGGTTCATGTACCATTCCCGGTGGAACAGGATCAGTTGCTGCTTCGCGAACTCCGGATCGATCTGCGCGAACGGAATCATGTGGAAGCCAAGGTCCCAAGCTGCGTACCAGGGATATTCCCATTTGTCCGGCATGGAGATCACGTCGCGATTGAAGAGGTGCAGCCAGTCGTTGTTTCTGCCCT
>CAXSIG010000077.1:0-13099 GCA_964237255.1 uncultured Bryobacteraceae bacterium | reverse complement strand
CTACGATTTGTTTGTCGAAAAGATGACAAGCTTGGGCTACACCCTTACCGAAAGTCACAATCCTCCCGATGTCAAACGGAAAACCGGGCCTTGTTGCACAGCTTGTTATGCGAGGCAGGGGGAAAGTTATCGGGCCACGCACGCCGACTCGCGGCTCGCCGTTTGCCTCGCCGCTCTCGTCGCCCATCCCTTGCCTGTCCATGAATAAGCACCTCTGTTATTTCCGGACCCGACGTGCTGCACTTTCGACTGTAATCGCCGGCGCAGGAGAGTCGGCCGCCAAGCGCTTCCTCGAGTTCTTTACCGTTAATATCCGAAACCCTAATACGCGGGCCGCTTACGGTCGCGCAGCCGGAGACCTTCTCCGTTGGTGCGAGGAGCGCGGCAAAGCGGAGTTGCGCCAGGTGCAACCCGTGCACGTTGCCGCCTACATCGAACAATTGGGAAGCGATCGCTCTGCTCTTATCGTCAAGCAACATTGGCCTTTACCTTCGCCCGCGTCACGGCCGTTGTCGGCCTTAGGTGGAAAACTACTACCCGCAAAATAAGCGTTTGTGGCTGCGCCTGCGCGAGAAGACGGCAAAGTCAACGACATGCCTTGCCATCACAAGCTCGAGTTTTATCTCGATGAATATTTGAAGGCGGCCGGTTTTGGGTGACCGCCGAGGGCCTATTTCTTGTAGCTATAGGGCGAACCGGCCGGTTTTCCACGCGGCCCATGGGTCACACCCACGTCTGGTACGTGGTCCGGCGCCGGGCGGCGGATTCCGGATTGAAAACCGCGATTGGCTGCCATATCTTCCGTGCTACCGGCATCACCGACTACCTGACTAATGGAGGGAAGTGGAGTTAGCACAACGCATGGCTGGACATTCAAACGCCGAAACTACTGGCTCTTATGACCGCCGCAGCGACGACATCAGCGTCAGCGAAGTCGAGCGCGTGGGGATTTAAAGTGGTCACAGGCTTGGACGCCTGTAAGAGTTCGGAGAGGTGGACAGAGTTTGCCGCCGCTACTCTCAATAGCCAGGACGAAACAAGCTCGTCTCCTATCGGTTTCGGTGTAAATGGCAACTGTTTCGGAGTGATCACGACCGCGAAGGATTGCTTTTTCCTATCACAATACGCACCTAGTGCAACGATCTGCAATTGAAACGAGATTCCGGCTGCATCGGCACTGGCATCTGCGCCTAGCTCCAGGAAACATTCAGAAGCTTTGCGCTCTCTGTAATCACGGCACAGGCGAGACTGATAAGAATCGGCGACAGCATTGAAATAGGCCTGCCCCCGGCATGGGTCGAAACCCAACTTCTTAGTTAGCGCACACTGAGTACTGCTGGGCAATCTGCATATTGCGTTGCACAGAGCGGCCGTTTGCTGCGTTCGCACAAGCTTCATTAGAACCGCAGCGACTATATTTTACGCATAAACGCGGAACGAAGAATGGTAGCGGCTGTCAATCTCCTGTTGGCGGGAGTCTTCCGCAGCCTGCCAATCACGGCCCCTTTGTCGCACCTTCAGGTGCAAGGGCTGGCTTGTTCCCGCACTATGCACCTATTCACGTAAACAACATAGTTAACCGGGCTCTGGTGCGATCCCACTTGCATTGCCGGAGTCCGGTGAGGTCGAATAGGCGCATAATACATTAGCAACAAAAAGCCGGGGAATGCTGCTAGCGTTAAGCAACCATGGTCTCCAAGGAAACGCCCAAGTTCTCGGGGCTACACCGTCGCTTCACGAAATTCGGAGAGATACATCCGTTCTCAATTTGCTGTGGATTCTGTCTTCTTGCCTGCTCGGTCGGCGCGCTTGTCTTCGTACTCAGGAGCTAAAACGCGGTTTCCGATATTACCCTTCTCTGTCACATGTCAAACGTCCGATCAGTCCGTGAAACTGAGGCCTTGCTTGCGAAAGTTGCAGGCGGTTTTCCGATAGGGAGCAATTTCGTGGAAACATTGCTCGAAGTAAAAGCAAGACTAGAGAAAATGAACCGGGAACACGGAGGTGGATGGGCCAATCTATGCCTAGACCTTGTAGACGACGCCCTGCGAGCATTTAGACACAACAATCCAAGATTGGCGTTGAAAAACGCATCCGCCGCGCTTGATCGTGTAAGGCTTACTCTTGGAATCCCGAAGTCTGAAGGGTCGCGCAGAAAGGGCGCTTAAAGACATCCCAAATGGTTGAGATGGCCGCTGCGCCATCAAGATCTGCCCGTCATACTGTGCTAGTTATTTAGCGTACTGCGATGTGCTCGAAGTGAACAGTGTGTCGGGGGTAAATCACTCCCAGAGATTTGCCAGGCCCGTGGGCTTCCCGGCCCGACGCGAAACCAACTGCGTTAGAAAGCCAATCAAAGAGCGAAGAGCGTCCATGTGTTCTTCATCGGTCGGACCGGGCAAGAACTTTATAGTTCACCGAGGAACAAAACATTTCGATGAGTCTCTTTAGGTGGGCCTACACTTCAGTTCGAAATTGCGAATCAGTAGAACAATAGCTAACGGTGATTGTTCCGTGCCGTAAAAACCGGTGTTCCGTTTCGACATGCTGCATGTAATCGATCAGCACACCGCATTGTATGTCGGCATTCAGGCTTAGAAGCGAAAGCATTTGATCTGAGATAAGCGTGGATGCACTCTCCCAAACAGAGACTGCTTTTACGCTGGCCTGAGCAGATTCAATAATCCTCTGGCGAAGACGTTGGCATTCCGGGCACAAATCAGAACTTGAACTGTCTTGCACGTCTGTTTCAAGGTGACAGAAATTGTTTCCGGTTCGACCCGGCAAATGTCCAGGGTTTTTTAGGCTTCTGTATTATCGAGAACTATGCGCAGGCTTCGCTGACGGTAGAGAAGTTATGTCGAACGTCATCGCCATTCCCGCGGAGGAGGCTCTTTACTTCGGGTAATCTGACGCTACATCAGATTTTCGGCGGCCGAGAGTATATATCTGCCACGCCTTTATCGCTGGGCGAGGATCCCGACCATTTTCCCGAAAGATCGGCCCCGAACACGGAGAGCGATGTAATGAGCGTTAGAGCGGCCAACATTTTGCAACTTGACATAAGACTCCTGAACTCTAAAGCGTCGTTGCGTGCCGGTCCCGCAGAAATACAGTAACCTTCAACAGGCAATGCACGATCAGGGCAGAACCAATGAGAAGAACAAATCCTTCGAAGTGTCGCGAGTCGAGAATCCGCCTTAGAGCGAACGCTCCCAAAAACACAGAGCCCAGCCCGCCTGTCAAAACGACCGCGCGAAGGACTGAGCGGCCGTTTAATACAAGTAGAAGCACCGTCAGCAATCCCTGAGTTGCAATGCATGCAGCCACTGCCATTCGGAGACCATACCCGGCGTGCTTGAGAGGATTTTCCATGATTGCGAGCCACACGCCGGCGGCCAAAACAAACAATGACATCCACGTCAAAGCCGCTTTCATTGGTGGTCCTCAACAACTTCGGAACGAAGATAAAACTTACGAACTGGCGCAGATACCAAAATTCGCTCGCCTGGGGCCGAGACGTGGCAGTTGTTCTACCCGGTATTTCTCGAAGAAGGTCACCAGAGATAGATTCCCGATCGGGAAGAAAAGAGATCAGGATTCGTTCTAGCCATCCAGGTGGCGACTCTCGAATCATGCCTTAGCCGCCAAGGGCCACTTTGCACCGCGCCACATCTACTCCAGTGCAGCCTTCGATTCATTCAGAGCGTTGATCCCGGGAGCCGCAAGACGGTAACATCGCCGAACCCGCCCCGCGCGCACCGCACCACCTTCTTCTTCACGAGAGATAATTAGGCGTTTTTGCTCCAAGCGATCCGTCGGCAAGTTGACGATGGTTGGCCTGTCCTTTCTCGTTCGGAGCTTTGCTCGAGTCAGCATACTGCACAGATTCTGCTATCCGGTTTATCGCGAACCAGTAACGGATAACGGCAACCATCGGAGCCGAGTACTTCTGCCCCCGTGTGTGCCTTGAGTCCCGCTTTTCTTCAAAGCGAGATAAAAGCGGGGACTGCTATAAACGCCGTCGCGATCCAGCAGCGCCATTGCAGACATTGAGAAACGTGCCGCAGCCTCGGCGTATTCTTCAGGAAGACAAGCGCCCTGGAAAAGCCGAGAGCGGTCTTCCCGTGGAGTTCGCAGTACATCACGGCGTACCGTCTTTGCGCCGCTCAAGCTCGGAAAATCACTTCTCAATTGATTCTGCTCGAACTTCTATGCACCGTAACCGCCGTTGAACTGCTTTGCCCCAGTCCCTTAAGTTTCGTGCCGAAGCTAAAACGAGCACGCCCTCGAATCCATAAAACATGACACTTCGAGCAAAACGCGAAGGATTTCTGAACCGCAAACCGTGACGAGCTCCAACCTAAACCGGCCCGAGCTATTGCAACTCCAACTGCCTAGATAGCCTCAGGGTCAATTTCGGTTGCTTGCCCACGGTTTGTAAAGCGCCAAGAGTGCCGGTTGTTGTGAGAAGTTTTGCTTCATTGTGAGACCTTAACAACAGTCGCAGTTCATCCAAATAGCGGCGACGACAAACGGGGCTGCTGATTTCAGGACATATTGCCCAGCCAACAAACCACTGCGCCATTTCGTTACGAAGACATTCCCGGCACTCAACCTTACAACTTGAGCCGCTTTTGTTACATGCACGCCTGCCCCTGTGGCTTCTACTCCGACCCCACGCGCGAATGCCGCTGCACGCCGGCAACGATTCAACGCTATCTCGGCAAGATCAGCGGCCCCTTGCTGGACCGCATCGACATTCACATCGAAGTGCCCGCCGTTCCCTATAAAGAACTACGAGGTGACGCGGCTACCGAAACGTCCACCCAAATACGCGAACGCGTCCAAACCGCTCGAACCCTGCAACAGGCGCGCGGCTTCTATAACGCGCACATGCCCTCCCGCCGGATTCGCACGGAATGCGCTCTCGATTCCGCGGGCGAGCGAACCCTGGAACTAGCGGTGCGCAAGATCAGTCTCTCGGCGCGCGCCCATGATCGCATTCTCAAAGTCTCGCGAACCATCGCGGACCTGGACTCATCCGCCGCTGTTTCCGCGAAACACATCGCCGAAGCCGTGCAATACCGCAGCCTAGACCGGAGTTATTGGACATGAATACAAGACTGATTTTTCAAACCCGTCCCAACATGATGACCCTTGTGAATGTTCGGGCAACCACCGCCAAATCCGCCGCGGAGTTCGAAGCCATTTGCGAAGGTTCACGGGAACATCTCGTCGTTCTCGGTGGGCGGGCCGTAGCGAAACTCGCGCCCGTCGATACCCAAGGCGTGGAACTTTCCGGTTTTACAGCGGGAACGCTACGGTCACACGGCCAGTTCGAACTCGACATTTAAAGCGCTAAATTGTTGGGATAGTCGTCAGGCATGTTGTGCCTGGTTTTGCTATCTTGTCACCGATGAAGGCGTTTCTCTTTTTCTGTTCAGCGGCATGTTTGCTCGGAGCCGCCCCAGCGCCGCCCACCCTACGCTTGGGTGACCAGGTACAGCCGAAGAGTTACATGGCCCAGCTCACGCTGGATCCCGATAAGGACACCTTCTCTGGCACAATCGAAATCGCCATAGCCGTCAAAGAACCCACTTCGCTGATCTGGCTTAACGCGGTTGACCTCCAGATCGATTCGGCCACGATCGCCGCGCAGAAAGCCACCATCGTCACCGGCAGCGATAACTTCGTCGGGTTCTCCTTCGAGCGGCAAATACCAATTGGCTTCTTAGCCCTCGCGATCCAATACCGCGGTAAGTTGTCGATCAAAAGTAATGAAGGCCTGTTTCGCCAGAAGCAGGACAACAGGAACTACATCTTCACTCAGTTTGAATCGGTCTCCGCCCGTCGCGCCTTCCCTTGCTTCGATGAGCCGGGTTTCAAAACACCGTGGCAGATCACCCTCAAGATCCCCGGCGCAGATCTTGGCTTCTCAAACACGTCACCCGAATCGGAAGCCACCGGAGCGGACGGCATGAAGACCATCCGCTTTCAACCCACTAAACCTCTCCCCAGCTATCTCATTGCAATCGCCGTCGGCCCGTTGGAAGTAGTGGACGCCGGAACAAGCGGCCGCAATCACACTCCTATCCGGATCATCGTGCCCCATGGCAGGTCCCGCGATGCTCGTTATGCCGCCAAAACGATTCCTCAACTCCTGAATCTTCTGGAAACCTACTTCGATATCGCTTACCCGTATCCAAAGTTGGATAGCGTGGCCGTTCCCCTGTTCCTGGGTTACGCGATGGAGAACGCCGGCCTGATTACCTATGACGATCCCATCATCCTCAGTAATCCGGACCGCGAAAGTATTGCGTTTCAGCGTGGGTTTGCCTCAGTCGCGGCACATGAAATGGCTCACCAGTGGTTTGGCGATCTGGTCACCATGGCATGGTGGAATGACACCTGGCTGAATGAGGCCTTCGCCACCTGGATGTCCTCACACATAGTCGATAACTGGAAGCCGGAGTGGCATGCCGAGATCGACGATCTTCGTGGGCGGCTTTTCGCCGCGAGTCAGGATGGGCTTGCCTCTGCCCGTCGAATCACCCAGCCGGTGGAATCGAAGAGCGACATCGCGAATGCGTTCGACAGCATTACCTATCAAAAAGGCGGCGCGGTCATCGGCATGTTTGAGGCAAACGCTGGACCTGAGAAATTCCGTAAGGGGGTTCACGCTTATCTCAACGCCCATTCCTACGGCAACGCGCGAACCGAAGATTTTTTGGATGCTCTGGGAAAGGCCGCAGGTCCCGCAATCGTACCCGCCTTCCGGACCTTTCTCGATCAACCCGGCATACCCGAAGTCACCGTCGCTGTCGACTGTCCCGCGAAGGGTAAACCGGTTGCGACGATTACTCAAAAGCGGTCGCAACCTCTTGGAGCCGAACTTCCGGCGGAAACGTGGGCAATTCCCGTTTGCCTGAAGTACGGAACCTCTGGGCCGGCGTCCCGACAGTGCGAAACCGTGAAAACCGCCTCCGCGCGCGTGACTCTCTCCGCGGCCAAATCCTGTCCCGCCTGGGTTTTGCCGAACGCCGGCGCTGCCGGATATTACCGGGTGAATTATCCGGGCGACTCTCTACGCCAATTACTGGAACGGGGCGGCAATCAACTCAGCCTGGTGGAGCAGGCATCCGTCCTGAGCGATGCGTTGGCACTCACCGGAACCGGCGCACTCCCGGCCGAATCCGCGCTCTCCATTGTTCCGCTCATGGCCAGTAAGCCGGAACGCGATCTTGTGTCCGGCGCACGTCAAATTGTTGTCGCACTGGCGGGATTCCTGCCCGACGATCTGTTTCCGAACCGCGAAAGATTTATACGCAAGACTTTCGGGCCGCGCGCTCACCAACTCGGTTGGGTCGGCTCGCCTGGCGAGACCGACGATACGCGACTGCTTCGCGAAGAATTGCTGACGTTTGTCGCCAGGTCGGGCCAGGATAAAGAATTGATCGCCGCGGCGCACGATCTTGCCATCAAGTGGCTAGACGATCATAAGACCCTGCCCAGCGGCATGGTCGGCCCGGTTCTGTCAGCGGCCGCCGTTGATGGGGATCGAAACCTGTATGAGCGTTACCGATCCGCCGCGCTCGCATCGAAAGATCAGCAGGAACAAGAAACCATCATCAATGCGATGGGCACGTTTCGCGATCCGGAAATCGTACGGTTGGCAGTCGGCGAGTCATTGAAATCCGATTTTGATATTCGCATTTCTCTGAACCTTCTCTTTGCTCGAGGCAGTGTTCCCGCAACCAGGGATATACCTGTAACATTCGTGAAAGCTCACTTTGATGAGTTGATCGCGAAGGCGCCATCGTTCGGCGATGCGGATTTCAGTGCATTTCTTCCCTTCGTCGCCATGGCCGGTTGTAGCGAAGCGGAAGAAGCGGATGCCAAAGCGTTCTTCGGTCCGCGCGTCGCGAAATCCACCGGCGGCCCTAGAAATATCGCGCAGGTGCTGGAATCCATTCATTCCTGCGCGGCTCAGAAAGCTAAACAGCAGGATAGCTTGAGAGCTTTTTACAGTAAGTACTAAGACGGCGTCGGTGTTGAACGTGACGTGTGTTCTCTAGTCGGCTCGCCTGGCGATCGCCGCCTAATACGATCAGCGTTCTGCTGGAACGCAAACGTTCTCAGCATGAGCCGATTCTCGACCTTACCGAATCCAATCCCACCCGGGCCGAAATCGTCTATCCCCGCGATGAAATTCTTCGCGCGTTTACGCATCCTGGCATCCTGAGCTATAACCCGGATTCCGCCGGTCTCCTGGAAGCTCGCCAACAAATCGCCGACGCTTTCCACCTGGATACAGCCAGCCTGATCCTGACTAGTAGCACCAGCGAAGTGTATTCGTGGCTTTTCAAGCTGCTTTGCGATCCAGGCGATGAGGTCCTCACGCCGCAACCTTCTTATCCACTTTTCGATCACCTGGCATCGCTGGAGAGCGTCGCGGTGAAACGCTACTCGCTCGACTACCACGGTGCATGGTCTATAGACCGCGCATCTCTCTCGCGCAGCATTACCAGCCGCACGCGAGCCATCGTCGTCGTCAATCCGAACAACCCAACCGGATCCTTCGTCAGCTCGGATGAATTCACCTTCCTGGAAGACCTCTGCCTGAAGCACGGCATGGCATTGATTTCCGACGAAGTATTCGCGCCTTACTCCTTTGCGGAACGGCACGCTACATCCGCAGCTTCGTCCGCACGATGTACGGCATTCAGTTTGAACGGACTCTCGAAGCTGGTGGGCATGCCGCAGATGAAACTGGGTTGGATTGAAACAAACGATCCCGAATCGTATCGACGTCTGGAACTCATCGCCGATACCTATCTCTCGGTTGGCGCCCCGGTACAACACGCCCTGCCCACGCTGCTCACATCGCGCAGCTCCATCCAACGGCAAATCCAAAGCCGCCTTTCCTCGAACCTCAACCTTCTGAAGAGCCAGTTTTCACCAAGAACTGTGGAAGGCGGATGGTATGCCGTCCTTCAAGTCCCGCGCACCATTTCCGAGGAACAATACGTTCTTCAGCTACTCGAAAACCACAACGTTCTGGTGCAGCCCGGCTACTTCTATGACTTCGCTTCCGAGGCGTTCCTGGTGCTTAGCTTGTTAACTCCACTGGGTACATTTCGCGAGGGACTGAGTCGGCTGCACCTGTTTCTTCAGGGCTGTTAACCGTCACCATGACTTCGTCCAGAGTCTTCTTGGTCAACTCCGGGACAGTGGCGCCTTCAGCCGGGTATCCCACCGGAAGCACCAGCAGCGCGCGTTCGTTTGCCGGACGCCCCAGAATTTCGCGTAGGAAGTTCATAGGGCTCGGTGTGTGCGTCAGCGTCGCGAGCCCGCTCACATGAAGCGCGGCAATCAGCATTCCCGCCGCGATGCCTACCGATTCATTGACATAGTAATGCTTGAGCTTGCCGCCGTTTTCGTCTAACCCGTAGTCCAAACGGAAGATCACAATCACGTACGGCGCTACCTCAAGAAACTCCTTGTGCCAATCCGTTTCGAACGGCGCTAATGCCTGAAGCCATTCCGGCGGAAAACGGTGTTCGTAGTTTTCGCGCTCTTCCTTCTCAGCGGCTTCCCGGATTCTCCGCTTTATTTCCGGACAGGAAACCACCACAAATCGCCAAGGCTGCTGGTTCGCTCCAGACGGTGCGCTCGCAGCAGTCGCGATAGCATTGCGGACCAACTCTAGCGGAACGGGCTCCGGGCTGAAGGCCCGAACGGTTCGGCGCACCCGCATGATCCGAAGAAACTCCTCGCTCCGTTCTATCTGTTCACGAGCGGAAAGCCGCTTGAATGCCAATAAACGCACTGCTCTTTATTGTTGATCGAACAACTCGCTCCGGTCGACCCGCTCACCTTTGAACATCACCGAAGAGATCGACTCCATCGCGCGAATGTCCTGCAGCGGATTGCCGTCCACCAGAACCAACGTCGCGTCCATGCCCTTGCGTAGCATGCCAATCCTGTTTTCTACGCGCAGAAATTTCGCAGCAGTTGCTGTAGCGGCTTGTAGCGCCACGGCAGGCGGAATGCCGGCTTCCACCCAAAGTTCCATTTCACGCTGCACAGTTGGGCCATGAAACACCATGGGATTTCCGGCATCGGTACCGGTAACTAACAGGACGCCCGCTTTGTAAGCCGCCATTAGATTCTCCGTCGCAACCTTGCGGTCCGATTCAAACAACGGAGGAGCGGGCGGGGTGGAAAGCATCTTGCGCGTTGCTGCCAGCATTTCCTTGGGAGCGGTTTGCTGAACCAACGATCGATTGAACGTCGCGGATTTTCGCTGCGACATCTGTTCCAGGCCTTCGAAAACGCTCATGGTGGGGTCATAATACACACCGGTCTTGGCCATGCGCGTGAACAACTCGGTGGGAATGCGGTCTCGCAAAGAACCATGTTCAATGCCATCCGTCCCGCCGTCCAGCGCGTCGGCCACGTCTTTCGCCTCGCCCGTATGTGTGGTAATCGGCAGATGGACAGCATGGCTTTCCGCCGCGATGGCGCGAAACACTCCCAGGTCCAGGCGATTGAATGCGAAGCCCGGCATAGAAGGCTGCAAAACGGCCTTGATCCCATCCACCCCGTCTTTCTTCAATGCATCGACTTGCTGCTTCGCCTCCTCCGCCGACTTGGGCGCACGCACAAAACTTGCCTCCGCCATCGCGCGCATCTTCTCCGGCATCTGCTTAAAATATTCGGTTCCGTGTCCACCTTCCGCCGTGAACAACGGACCGCAAAGAAAGAACTCCGCGCCTAAACGCTGCCCCGAGTTCGTCGCGCTTCGTGTTTTCAGCGCCAGGTCTTCCGGATCGCCGACGCTCTTCACCGCCGTCACTCCGCTGTAAAGATAAGCGGCCAGATTGCGTTCCATCGTTTCAACCGTCGGCGCCTTCGCTTCCGTCATCACTCCGCCCGGCGCTACCAGATGGACGTGGACATCGATCAATCCAGGCAGAATGGTCTTTCCCGCCGCTTCAATAAGTTCCGCGTTGACCGATTTCGGTTCCGGCCCGGAGCCCTCAAACACCTCTTCGATCTTCCCGTCTTTTACTAATACGCTGCCCACCTCAATCACCTTGCCGTCCCCGACAAAAACGCGCGCATTGCGATAAAGAACCGTTCGGCTTCGGCGCACCAGCCGATTGGCGATGCGGCTTTGCTCGATGTTTTCCTTCGTGTAAGCCTGAACCACGCCCATGATGAAGAACGGAACCATCACAGCTAATACCCACAACTTCGCGGAGGCGCGGATCCTTTCTTCCTTTTCCCAACGGAACAACTTGGCCGCGACGAATACTGCTACCGCCGCCGTCACGCAAAGAGCCAATACGGGAATGCCGTTCCGCGAAAGGGGCTCTTTCCGCAGCAGTATGCTTTCTAAACCCGCAACCAGATAAGTCGCCGGAAGAAACTGGGAGAGGTTCTGCAGCCAGGCGGGAAAAACGGAAATCGGGAATGAGGCGCCGCTTAGAAACAACATGGCGAAGTACGTGATCTGCACCAGAATCACGCTTTCCTGCATGGTGTTCACCACCGCCGCGATAATCATTCCGATCGCCCGGAACGCTACCACCCCGAACAGAACGAACAGGAACATGGACGGGAGCCGTTCGGGTATCGGCATGTGATAGAGATTGTGCGCCAGCGTGAGCATGAGCGCGATATACGGAAGATACAAACACACGCCGGTCACGATCGACGAAACCAAAAGCGGAACCGGAGAAATCGGCGTCACTTTATAACGGCGAAGTATTCCCTGTTCGCGCTCCTGCACGGCGCGCATACCCGCTCCAAACAATCCGTTGCCGATAATGCCGATAGTCGAAACCATCGCCACCACTTGCACAATTGCCCCGCCCTGTTCCGCCCGGAACGATTGCGCAAAGATGAAGAAGAAAATCAACGGAAATACGTAATTGAAGAACAGTGCGCCGCGATTGCGCAGCGCCAGCTTCAATTCGATCCGGATGAGTGCCAGATAAGCTTTCATTCGCGTAATTTCTTTCCCGTAAGTTCGATAAAAACGTCTTCCAACGTGGGTTTCGCAAGAGTCACGTCCACCAACTCCAGGCCCATACCGTCCACCCACTTCACAATTTCCACCAGAGTACGCGCGGGCTTTTGCGAAACCACGGATAAACCGTAACCGTTGTGCGTGGCCAAAGAACGAATCGCATCGCTCCATGCCGGAAGGTCTGACGGCATGGCGGAGCTGCATCGGATCTCAATGGTCGATTGGCCGCTGCTCTTCTCCTGTAACTCACGCGGCGACCCAATCGCAATAATCTTTCCGGAGTCGATAATCGCCACCCGATCGCAAAGGCGCTCCGCTTCCTCGATGTAGTGCGTGGTCATCAAGATGGTCCGCTGCTCTTTGCGCAGCTCTTCCACCAGATCCCGAATCTCAAGCCGCGCTTGTGGGTCGAGGCCTGTCGAAGGCTCATCCAGGAACAGCAACTGGGGATCGTTGATCAGAGCCATCGCTAAAGCCAGCCTCTGCTTCTGCCCGCCGGACAGCGTCCCGTAACCCGCGTCGCGCTTTTCCCAAAGTTGCAACCGCTTTAGCAGCGCATCGCCGTCCACAGTCTTTGAATAAAAAGAGGCAAACAAATCCAGTGCTTCTTTTACCGTGATCTTTTCCGGCAGGTTGGTCGCCTGCAGACATACGCCGATGCGATCCTTCAGTTTTTGCTTCTGCAGGTCGGGGTCGAAGCCAAGAACTTTTACTTCTCCGGACGAACGGGCGCGAATGCCTTCCAGGATCTCGACGGTCGAAGTCTTTCCCGCGCCGTTCGGCCCCAACAACCCGAATACTTCGCCCTGCCGAACCTCGAAATCGACGCCTTTTACGGCTTCGAATGAACCGTATTGCTTTTTCAAATCCCGAACCAGGATGGGGGAATCGGTTTGCATAAGAACGTTCTTCAGTTTAGTGGAGAGCACAAAGGAGTACGCACTTTCCGGACGGACGGTTCGAATTGTACGGTCACCCGTCGCGCCCGCCATTCGGAAGGCCAGCAACTTCACCGGGGCAAGAGGGTTTCATGCGTACTACCATCGTTAAGAACCCGCC
>CAXSIG010000076.1:10870-13223 GCA_964237255.1 uncultured Bryobacteraceae bacterium | reverse complement strand
GCACTGCAACGCCGGCGAAGCCGAGCCTGGCCGCAACCTCGATCACCTTATCGATCGGATAGCGTTCGCCCTTGAAGTGCCAGTAGGAATAGCTGGAAACGCCGAATCGTGGCATGGCGCCGGTAGCCGTCTGGGCTGCGGCACGTGGCGCACCCAACGCAGCAAGACCGCCGAGGAAACCGCGGCGCGGGAAGGATGTCATCGTTACTCATTGTGCATGACACATTGACACAAGCGGCATGATAAGATCGCGGTCGATGCAGAACGAAACCACTCGCCGATTTTTCCTGGGCGCCACGACAGCTCTCGCGGCAACGCGCGTATGGGGCGCGAACGACAAAGTGAACGTCGCCATCGTCGGCTTGGGCGGACGCGGCACCAACCACTTGAATACATATGCCAAACTGCCGGAAGCCAGGGTTGCCGGCATTTGTGACGTGAACCAAGAGGCGCTAGAGCGCGCCAACGCTACGCTGACCAGAGTGACGGGCGATAAGGCTAAGGAATTTTCCGACATGCGGAAAGTCTTTGCCGATCCCGCGATTGAAGCGGTCTCCATCGCAACGCCGAACCACTGGCACGCTCTTGCCGCCATCTGGGCGCTGAAGGCCGGGAAAGATGTCTATGGCGAAAAGCCCGCTTGCTACAACATCCATGAAGGCGAGCGAATGATACAAACCCGGAGCGAGACAAACCGCATCATGCAGGTGGGTTCGCAACATCGGAGCACGCCATTCAAAAGGCGCGGCATCGATGCGTTGAAGGGTGGGCTGATCGGTAACGTCTATATGGCGAAGGGCCTGTGCTTCAAACGGCGCCCGTCGATTGGCCACGTTGCAGACAGCCCGACGCCTGCCGGTGTGGATTGGGACATGTTTCTGGGACCCGCACCGATGCGTCCGTTTAACGCATTGCGCTTCAAGTACAACTGGCACTGGTTTTGGGACACCGGCAATGGCGACATCGGCAACCAGGGCGTCCATGAAATCGGCATTTGCCGTTGGGGTTTGGGTGATCCTTCCTGGCCGAAGACGGCTGTCGCGCAAGGCGGCAAGTACGCATACACGGACGATCAGGAAACTCCGAACACACTGCTTTCGAGCTTCGATTACGGCGGCAAGGAGATCGTGTTCGAAGTCCGAGGACTGCTGACCAATACAGAAGGCACTCCGCCGCCTGCGCGACGTGGCGGTCCCGCAGCTGCGGGCGCCGTAGCACCTCCGAATGCGAAGGCCCCCATCGCTACCGTACCCAGCAAGGGCCAGCCGATTAACATCCAGACCGGAGATCTCTTCTACGGAACCGAGGGCTGGGCTGCTATGAGCGACGGAGGCTTCCAGGCATTTAAGGGTGAGAGCAACGAGCTCATTATGGATGAGCGCCCGGATCGTCAGGCGGACGGCGGTGACGCCACAGGTCTTCATATGTCGAACTTCCTGGCCGCAGTGAAGTCGCGCAAGCAATCCGATCTGCATGATCCGCTGGAGAACGCGGTGCTCAGCGCGGGTTTGTGTCACTTGGCAAACATCAGCTATCGGACCGGCCGCAAGTTGACGCTTGAAGCGGGACCGAAGTTTACCGGCGATTCGGAAGCAAACAAGATGTTGACCCGTCCCGTGTATCGAAAGCCATACGTCGTCTGAAGTACCTGAACATCCTTTCGGTTGTTGTCCTCACGCTCCAGGTTGCAGTCCCCTGGAGCGTGAAGCATTTTGCGACACAGGACGGACCGGCGCATATCTATACGGCGTCGGTGACGAAGGACCTTCTCTTTCATCGGCGCACGTCGCCGTATCATGTGATGTACCGCGTGCAGAAGAAGCCGCTGCCGAACTGGACGTGCACCCTTCTGTTGATGGGCTGGCTGAGCCTGTTCGGACCGGATTACGCGGAAGCGTTTCTTACTACGCTTTGCTTGTTGGTTGGGTACTTCTCGTTCCGTTATTGTCTCCTTGCAATTCACTCAAAGCCGCCTCCTTTGTTGTTGGTCAACTGGATGATCCAGTCGTGGTTTCTTTGGGCCGGGTTCTATAACTTCACGCTCGGCATGATGCTGCTCCCCCTTGCGATCGGCATGTACATGCGCGGTAAGCGGCCCGTCCTACTCTCCGGTGTCCTACTTCTCATTTTCTTTACGCATCTGATCCCCGCGGCGTTGGCTGTTGTCGCGATCGGTATTATCGCGGTCTGGCATAAGCGAGGCATTCCTTGGGCGTTAGTTCCCACCATGGCACTGCTGGTCGTTTATGCCGCGCAGTTCCGGGGCGGCAGGATATCCCATCCGGAGATACTCGCCGCGCTCCGCGATTTCCCAAGCGGCCTGTTCATTTACTCCAGCGGCTGGGCTGGGGAG
>CAXSIG010000076.1:8377-10860 GCA_964237255.1 uncultured Bryobacteraceae bacterium | reverse complement strand
GCGATACGTCTGGATCGCCATGTTGATCGCGATCGTTGCCAGTCTCCGGTGGCGCAGCCCGGTGGCCGCCTGTGCCGTCGTTGCTTTCTTGCTCTACCTATTCGTTCCGGACGTCGGCTTCGGCGGGTCCGTAGTCAAACTACGGTTTGCCTGGGCCGTGTTCCTGTTGGGCGGCTTGGTGGTTCGGACCCCGTTGGTCGCGGTGCTTGGGATCGTCACCGTCGCTCAACTGATCGGAATAGCGAACCACACGCGACGAACCAGCGATGCGATTGGCATCTATCTGAGCACGATGAATTGCCTTCCAAAGGAGGCTCGGTTTGTGCGCTTGCACTACACGATACCTGCTGCCAGGGAGCGCTTCGGGATGGACCAGATTGCGATCAGCCCGCTGCTTCACCTATCGGAACTCGGCGCCGTTCATCGGCACGCTGTGGATCTTTCGGATTACCAATCCGCTACGGGGACCTTCAGCGTCGATTTCAAGCCGTTCGTGAACGACGGACAGCGTTACTCGCTCTGGGGCTTTGAAACATCCGGCGGTGATTCCTGGGCTGCCATCAAGTGGATCAATGGCGGCATTCCGGATCAGATCACTCATGTGGTGTGGTTCGGCGAACCGGAACCAAAAGCCGACGCTCCCGCGCGACTGGTCTGTTCCAATCCCGGTACACCGCCGTTCGTTAAAATTTACGAGCTTCGTTAGCTTTTGATTTCAATCATGATGCCTTCAAAGGCTTGATCGCTGGCGTTCTCTTCCTTGTGCGTGAGCGGCTTACCCCACACTGCTTCGCCCGCTTTGTGCGTTACGGTATCGACTTTGCCTTGCTGATCGGTCACGCGGAAATTCTGGTCTGTGAGCAGCACCGTCACGCGGTTGAGTGAATGCTCATGCATCGGGGTAGTTTCGTGTGGGCCGACATGCACTCGCGTAACACGTACCTGGTCATTCTCGAACTCCGGCTTGTAATGCTTTTTGTCCAGCTTTATTGGATCGAGTTTTACATCGATCGCCTTCGAAGTTCCCGGTGTTTTCAGTTCTACTTCGTCAATATTGAAGCCGTCGTCACTTAATACTTCCGGTGCGTGGAAGCCGTTTGAAGCACTCCATACGACTTGTCCCGCCTTCCAATCGAAAACCTGCGGCTCGCGGCCATCCTGGTACTCGAAGCGCTGCTTGCCGGTTTGCAGGTAGACCATTACGCGATTCATCTTGTGCTCGTGAGATTTGCCTTTCACGTGCGGTTTTTCCAAAGCTCGGACTACCTTGACTTGATCGTTCTCGAAGAGAGTCGCGCCGGGCTCAACGGGGAGAGCCGCCAGGAAGAGAAACAGAATGGTTCGCATTGTTGGCCATTCTATCCGGTAATGAGAACGCGATGTAAGTCCCGTGCACGGGCTTCTGCGTAGCGGGGATGAGACCGGCTTGCGCGGCGGCGCAGAAGACGATGTACTCGCGGCCGCCAATCTGATAGACGGCGGGGATTCCTTCGAGCGCCATGTCCGCCGTGTACTCCCACACCACATGCCCCGTATCGAGGTCAAAGGCCCGCACTTTGCGATCGCGCGTTCCTGTAAAGATCAGGCCACCTGCTGTGATTACCGGACCAACTTTCGGGTAATGGACACCTGTTCCTTCGAGGTCTTTATCGGGAACGTCGCCAAGCGGAATGCTCCACTTGATGGTGCCTGCGTTTAGGTCATACGCGGTAAGCGATGTCCATGGTGGCTTGATCGCCGATAGGCCGTCGCTCGCGATCATAAAACCGAATCCGCTGACATAGCGGTCCTGCTCGTCCGGCGCGAGTTTTAAAAGGCAAGGCAAGTCTTTCGAAGCGACCACCAGTTTGCCTGTCAAGGGCTCGACCGCCGCACCACCCCAGTTTGCACCGCCGTTGTTACCGGGCATTTGGACCGTTCCGCGCTTACTTGGCGGCGTGAACAAGCCCTCGTTGCGCGCGGTGAGCATCTGGTCGCGGAACTTTGCGCGATCCTCTTGGCTGAGGTATGGGCTGAGATCGTCCACCGTAAACTTCTGTCGCGCGAAGGGCGGCGGCTTCGTCGGAAACGGCTGCGTGGGCCAGACGGTTTCGCCGGGCATGTCGCTCTTCGGAACCGCGCGCTCTTCAATCGGCCAGAGCGGCTTTCCAGTGACGCGGTCGAAGACCCAGACGAAACCTTGCTTGCCCAGCTGTGCCACGATATCCACCGATTTGCCTTCGTGTTTCACGGTCAGGAGCTTCGGCGCGGTGGCGTTGTCGTAATCCCAGATGTCGTGATGGACCATTTGGAAATGCCAGAGGCGCTTGCCGGTTCGGGCGTTGAGCGCGAGCAGTGAATCGGCATAGAGATTCGAGCCGAGGCGATCGACGCCGTAGAAGTTATACTTCGCGCTGGCTGTGGGCGAATAGAGGATGCCGCGCCGCTCATCGAGCGACATCTCACCCCAAACGTTCGCGCCACCGATGGTCTTCCATGCATCC
>CAXSIG010000076.1:6830-8367 GCA_964237255.1 uncultured Bryobacteraceae bacterium | reverse complement strand
TTCATAACCAAACTCACCCGGATGAGGAACGGTATGGAAGGTCCACACCAACTCGCCAGTGCGAACATTGAATGCGCGGAGATCACCTGGAGCCGAACCGTAGCCCTGGTTCGTGGCGGACCCGAGAATCAGCAGATTTTCGAACACGCGGCCGGGCGTAGTGGACTGCACGAGCGTGATGGTCGCAGGATCTCGACCGAGACCTTCCTTGAGATTGACCGAACCGTTCTTCCCGAACGACGCGATGAGCTTGCCGGTTTGCGCGTCGATAGCGTGAAGCACGTGGTTTGCTGAGTAGAAAAGGCGGCGATTTTGCCCGTCGTCGCTTTCCCAATAGTTGATGCCGCGGTTGGTGATTAGCTTGGTCTCTGCAGGGGGCGAATGCCTCCAAATTTCCTTGCCGGTCGCGGCGTCAAGGGCAATGACGGAGTTCCGCTGCGCTAGTACATAAAGCATGCCGTGCGCTTCGAGCGGGTTGAACGAGTACTTGTTTATATCGCCTGTCTGGTAGGTCCAAGCTACTTGCAGATTTTTAACTGTGGCGCGATTGATTTGTACAAGCGTGGAGTACTGAGCGGCATCGGGAGCGCCCCCGTAGTCACGCCACACAGCGTGATCCTGGCTATAGGCAAGAGCGGTAGAAAGGGCAAAGATAGTCGGCATAACGCGATAACGCGTCGGCCAAGACAATCGTGCTGAGTTATTCATCGCGGTACGCCGTCCTTTGAGCACGCATTCCGTGGATCACTCGCGCTACGACAACGCTGGATAGTTCCTCCCGGTAGTAAATGATGTATTTTCCAACTGGAAGCCCCGCACTCCGTCATCAATTTCGTCGCGCCGGGTTCCAGCCTGTGGCGTGTGAGCAAACAAAGAAAACGCCTCTGTGATGGAATCAACCACTCCATTTGCGACGTCGATGCTGCCCGATTCTGTGGCAATACGGTACCAAATTTCGTCAAGGTCCCGTTCCGCTGGAGCAGCAACGCGAATCCGTTTCACCTTGTACCGGTCTTACGCGCTTCGTCCTCAAGCCGCTTGCGACCCCGAGCCTTAATTCGCTCTGTGAGTTGCTGAATATTGATCTCGTCGACTTCAGTGCAATCGCCGCGCGCGACGGCATCGAAGCCCGCGCGGACATCGTGTCGAAGCGCTTCGAGCCGATAATCGCGCTCGCGCAAGAGGCGCAGCCCTTCACGAATCACCTCGCTTGCGGTTTGGTACATTCCGGTCTTGACACTATCGTTTACAAGCTGTTCCAGCTCGGGTGTTAAGGAAATGTTCATGTTGGCTCCTCTGAAAACAGGCTAGACCTCAAAGTAGGCCGAATGCGCATAAAATGTCAAAATCTGTATTCCAAGGCTCAAATAAGTGCTCGGAACATAACGTGGACACGTTACCATATGCGCCTATGCCCGAGATTGCAGAACTGATCCGGAAGACCGACGCGGAGAGAAACCGAGTGCTAGAGCGGGTTTCGCGATTCACCCCCGAGCAAGCCGCCTGGAAGCCCGCGCCGGATGTGTGGTCCGTAAAC
>CAXSIG010000076.1:2372-6786 GCA_964237255.1 uncultured Bryobacteraceae bacterium | reverse complement strand
TGGGCGGCTGCAGAAGGAGTTCGCACTGGCAAGCCGGTGTGGGTTGGGGAGCATACCAATCTCGGACTGTCGATCGACGAAGTGATCGCGCGGACGTGGAAGCCGAAAGAGGCGGCGCCGCCGATTGCCACTCCGCATGTGGGTGGGCCGCTCTCTTATTGGATGGCCGCACTGGGCGGCAGCCAAGCGATTCTGGACCAATTGGATAGCGTGTTGGCGGGGCTGAATCCCGAGGCAGTGGTGTTTCCTCATTTTCTGTGCGGGCCGCTCGATGCTGGACAACGCGTTGACTTCTTACGGTTCCATATTGCGAGGCACGAAAGGCAGATCGAGCAGTTGGCGCAGCGTAGCGATTTTCCGACCGCATGAAGGAGTGACTGCGGCGGGCTCGGATACGGCTGCTATTTGTCCACGTTCCAGATCAATAGTTTGGCCTTGGCACTCTCCGGTGTTTTCGTGGGATCTTCCACCTGGTAGTAAATCGTGACGATTCGACCATCGCGGCGCTGTACAGAACTTGGGTATCCGCAATCTACGTTCGTCGCGTCGTTCGCAAGTATCCTCTTCGTCGATGGGTCCCACGTCTGGCCGCCGTCATGGCTGCGGATCGCGGAAATTCCTTGAGGTGACGTGCGAACGCCATAGGTGAGAAGCACGTCCTTGTTCTTGAGTAAGATCAGATCGGCCGGGTGCTGCATGTCTTCGGTCACCAGTAGCGGTGCAGTCCAGGTACGGCCCCCGTCCTTCGAAACGGCAGTCGAAAGATGTTGGCCTTTTTCGGATCGCATCGCTGCGAGAATGTTTCCGTTTGGAAGCGCCAAAATACCGGTTTCATTGACTCCTTGACCGATCTCCGAAATATCGCCCCAGGTCTTCCCGTTATCTCTCGATCGCGCCAGAAAGCTCCGGTTGCCGCGACCATCGAAGAATTCACAATAAACCGACATCAGAACGGTGCCGTCGGTCATCTGCGTTACTTTGCCGAAGGAAGAAATAGTTGCTCCGCCCGCCTGTAGCGCATGAATCGGTTCGCTACGCTCCGGCTTCGACCAGGACTCTCCGCCATCCGTGGAACGCATGATATAGACACCGTCGATTACACGGTCGCTCCGCTTGGTCGCAGTCAGGTGGAGGCCGCTCTTGTCATAGCCTTTTAGCACGGAGAACGCGAGTATCAGGTCTCCGTTCGCAAGCTGTCCGAACGCGGGGTTGCGATCATCCTCAGGACCGTCGATCACTGGTCGAGGTGTGGACCAAGTTGCTCCGCCATCCTTCGATGTAGTTAGATCCAAGCGTCCTCCGATCCCAATATGAGGAGCCCCGCCTCGGAACATTGCGGCAAGCGTGCCGTTCTTCAATTCGATTAGAACGGGGAAGTAGCCTTCGCCGGTCGCGATGGTCGATCGCGTAATTGGTTCATCCGCGGCAAGCAGGCACAGGGTCGTAACCAGCGGGATTACGAAATAACTCATGTTGTTCCTCACCAGTAGAGTTTCGCAAGAGCTAACAGGTACTCAGAGAATCAGTACGCTGCTTGGCGCCGGCAGGCCCTCAGCCCGGCACGACCAAGTACCGCCGTTGTCGCCTGATACGTGAAGATTACCCTTCTGATCTGCAACCGCCACCGCCGTGTCATGGACGGCTATACAACTTGTATCGGCAATGCCCTCGATCCATGCGGGTAGGCCGCCGCCAACCCGAATCAGCGGACCGCCTTCGTCTACGTTTCGTCGATAGATCGCGCCGTGGAGAGAAAAGTGATTCTCGGCCGCCGCCACGAGTACATCGTCACACGCGAACGCAACCGCAGAGCAGTTCGAGGCGTGAAGCCCCGCTTGTTCAATTTTCCAGGTGGCCCCACCGTCAGTGCTGACGCAGAGTCCGGCTGCGGCGGCGGCTGCTACGATGTCCGGACGGTTCGGGTGCGCACGCACCTCATGGACATCTCTGTTTACCTCAATTGTGGGCTGCCAGGTTGCACCGCCGTCCACCGATCGCGGGATTCCGCCGACATGAACGTTCGCGAGAAGAACATTCCCGTCCGACGTCGCGGTAATAGACCGAATCCCTAGCGGAGGTCCCATCAGCTTGCCGTCAATCATTGCAGCGCCCGCATACCACTGGTCGCGCCCGGAAACCGCGTCGAAACCGACGAGTTGCTCGATCTTTCCAGTCGCATTGACACGCAAGACGCGGGCATCATCGGTACCGACGTAGATCTGACCGCCAACCGTGACGCTACATGCTAGGTCCATGTCCGTAGTTGCAATCGTGCTCCAGACACCAGTCGACGAACGGCGGCGAAGCGAACGCCCGTCGACAATCGCGATAGCCCCGCCGCGCCCGTCGGGTGCAAGCGCCCGCACGGAGTGATTGACGAGTTCCCGGTCGGGCATACCAGCGGTCACGACGAACAGGCCGGCATCCCATGTACCGACAAGAATCGTCCTACTCTTCTGCATAACTAAACCTACCTGAGTGACACCTCCATCACGCTGACGGAATACGCGGGAAACGTGTGCTGGAAATTCGGCTGAATGCCGCGTAGTGGTGTCTCTCGCGGGCTGATGCGTGTGGGGTCCTGGATGCTGTTGGTCTCCGCTGGGTTATGTCCGGCTAGTTCGATAAGCTTTCCGTCCTTCGAAGCAACGGCCCCTCCGTTGAGTTGGATCGCCATGGATTGCGGAGAGGAACCGGCGTTCACCACCTTCAGGTAAAGCAGGCCCTTCGCCGGATCGCGTGTCGCCGATGCAAACAGCCTTGGCATTCCGTCGCGAAATCCGCCTTGAGGATCTCGGTCCCGATGTGGTTTCCGAACATCACTTGTGCCCAGTAGCTTGGCGAACCGTAGCTGTTCATTACGTCATAACCGATCAGATCGCCGCTCCATTGCATGCCTCCCGGATTAACGTTCACGAAGAGCGGAGCATAGCTCGACATCACGATCAGGTCGCTATTGCGCTCCATCGCCGTCATCCACGCGGCGTCGCCCAGGGCAGCGTTTAAGTTCGTCGTCGGGGTTCCTTCGCGCGTGGCCCACTCGCCGACGAAGATCTTCGGGCCGCCGCGCTCCGCCTTATCGTAATGGTGAACAAAGTCGAAGAATTCGTCGGCGCGTTTGTAATAGTGATCGTCCATAACATCCGGCTTGCGCCCGGTCACGCGCGCGGTCGCGATGAGTTGCAGTTTCGGGTAGCGCGCCTTGATTGCGTCGTAGAACTGGGCGAAGCGGCCGTCGTAGCTCTTCGAGCGGTCGAACTCATCTTCGTTGCCGATCTCGACGTAGGTCAACGGGAAGGGATCGGGATGTCCGTTTTGGGCGCGTACGGATCCCCATTTCGTCAACGCGTCGCCGGTGACGTACTCAAGTTCATCCAGCGCGTCATCCACATAAGGCTGCAGAGAGGTTCCGGGAGCGACATGCTCCTGCTGAAGAGAGTATCCGGCATAGACGGCAAGCACCGGCTGGATGCGCAGGTCTTCGCACCATTCCAGAAATTCAAGCAGGCCCATGCCGTCCGAGGAGCGATAGCGCCAAGGTCCCTGATGAGTTGGGCGATCGATGACCGGACCGATGGTTTTCTTCCAATCGAATCGTTCCTCGAGCGTATCGCCTTCCAGATAGTTGCCACCGGGGAGCCGCAGGAAGGTAGGCTTCATGGCAGCAAGCTTCTCCATGATGTCGATGCGGTTGCCGTTGGCGCGGTTTCTGTAGGTAGGCGGAAAGAGGGAAACCATACCGAACCAGACGGTAGCGGGTTGCGCGATCTGGAGAACCAAGTGGTTGGCGACAGAAGGGCGGAGCGCTGAAGTCTTGAGGTCCAGCTTGTACTCCTGCCACGCGGTGGTGAGTTGGGGAGAAACGGCGGTGGCGACGGTCTGGCCGGTGTTGTCATTCACCAGGCTTACGGTAAGGGGGACTGCGGCGGTGGACTTCGCATGGAAACTCGCGTGATAAGTGGTGTTGGGCAGAACGGGGATGCCCCAGTAGCCTTCGTTGGCGACCCCGGCGGGGCTGGTTGGGTCGGAAGCAGTGACGGTAAGTTGGAGACTGACGGGGTTGGCGGCACCGGGGCCAGTGGAATCGTCAACGCGCATTTTGGCTTGTGCGCGGCCCTGCTGCGAAAGAGTCCAATGCTGCGGCTCGTCCCAGCCTTTACGAAACGTGCGGTTGCGAACTAGCTCAGCGTAAAGTCCGCCATCGTAGGAGTAGTTGATCTCCTCCGTCATCAGACCGTAAAGGGTGGGGCTGACGGCGTGCACTGGCTTGTCTGCACTGATGGTCAGCGTGGCCTGCGCGAAGGCGGTGGAGGTGGCGATGAGAGTGAGCCATGAGATTCGAGACCCGAGAGCGGTGGTGCGTCGTGACATGCGTGACCTCCGCAGAGTTCGACGAAGGCCGCGCCCGCTTCGC
>CAXSIG010000076.1:0-2362 GCA_964237255.1 uncultured Bryobacteraceae bacterium | reverse complement strand
TCGTCAGGACTTGGGGCTGCTGGGCCGGTAGTGCGGTCGCGAAGACCGTTGCGGCGAGCAGAACCGCTTGGGGACTCATGCAACGATCTTATGCGAACCCGCGATTGCGGTCTTACCAAGTTGCCCTCACTCCTATTTGGATGAGCCGGGGGAAGTTGGCTTGCGAACTGATAGCACCGAAAGTGGGGCTTCCGAACGTGGTGTTGGGTCCATAGAACTGCGGCGTGTTGAACGCGTTCAACGCTTCGGCGCGGAACTGGGCCTTGATGGTTTCGGTGGACCGGAACGTCTTGAACAAGGACACATCCCAGTTCGCCTGGCCGGGGCCGCGCATCCGAAGCGTCCGACTGATGTTGCCGAAGGTGAATTGTGGGGCGGCGGTGAATGCAGCCTTGTTGATATACCCATCCAGTCGATCTTCGATGGAACCCGACGTTTCCGGCGAAACCCCCGTCGCATTCGGACGTTGATTCGAAGTGCCAAGCAGACTGTTGGTGTTGCTCTGATTGATGGCCAGCGGAAAGCCGGTTTGATACGTGGTGATTGCGTTGAGCGACCATCCACCGACCGAATAATCGAGCAGGCGATTCGAACCTAGATATTTGCGGCCCTTCCCGAACGGCAGCTCATACGTTGTCGCCGTGGTCCAGCGATGAGGCGTGTTCACCGTGGCTAAGGAATACTCGCTGGCCAAATCGTAATTGTTCTGCGCGCTGGAGCTTTGCGAATCGAACACGTTGCCGGCGCCGGAGTTCGAAGCATCCAGGTTCTGCGACCACGTGTAGGTCGAGAGTAAAGACAGCCCAGCGCTAAAACGCTTCTGCGCTTTCAGGTAGATGGAATGGTAGAGCGCATGGTTGCGGTCTGAGTTGAGCAGGTACACGGTGGTGTACTCAGGAAACGGCAGCAAGAGTTGCGCGCGCGTTACCGTCGCGTTGGCCAGCGCAAACGCGCCGCCATGATTATAGAACGGGTTCGCAACCGATTGGTTGAGCGCGCTTCCCATTGAGAGATACTTCGGATCGAGCTGGTTGATGTTGATGCTCGCGGTCCCCTGCACCAGATTGGACGTCTTGGAACCGCCATAGCCCAGCGCCACGACGATGCCGCCTTTCACCTCACGCTGCACATCGAACGAGTACTGCTGAACCCTTGTCGAGCGCGCATCCTTGTCGTACACGGATATGGATTGGCCGATTCCCGTAGTCAGCCCGCCCGCGTTGCCGACCGGCGAAAGGATGCCCGTGGGGAACGGATTCGCAAGCGAATTAGCAGGCGTGAAATTGCTGTCGTAACTGGCCACATAACTGGTGGTTTGTGTATAGCCGATCGGGCTGAAAAGTGAGAACGGAATGGGGGCCCAGAAGATCCCGTATCCGCCTCGGAACGTTGTCTTGTTATTGAACGCGTACGCCGCCCCAATGCGGGGCGCGAATTTGTCGCGATTCGGATTGCCGCTGGTTGTGCCGTTCTTATCGATCCCCGCATAGCGGATCACGCCCGGTGTCGCAATTCCCAATCCGTTGCCGATGGGGTTCTGCGCCTGCGTATCGAATCCGGTGATGAATGCGTTGTTGGCTTCCTGAATTCCGGTTTCGTACTCATAGCGGAGGCCGAAGTTCAAAGTCAGTTTGGTGCTCACGCGAAAGTCATCGTGCACGAAAAAGCCGTAATAGTGGACGTAGTCGGTCAGCGCGATGGACGTTGTGACGCTTCCGCCCGATGGATAGCCCAGCAACAGACTGGCAAGGCTCGCGCCTGTATCGGAACCGGAAACCGTGGGCTTTGCATTTGTGAACGTGTTGCTAAAGCTGTACGAGCCGGGCGTTACCGTGGGAAGCCCATCGTGGTGCAGCGTACGAAAATCAAAGCCGGCTTTCAAGCTGTGGCGTCCATGGAACTTGCTGACGGAAGCGGAGAAGCTTTTCGAATAGTAGACGTTTTGGGAAACGCCGCCACCGCCATAACTGGCAAGGTCGCCCATCGAGATGCTGGGAAATGCGGTCACGGGAAGTTGGCTAATGAGAGATGGCGAGAAGCCGAGCTGCCGGAGGTCGAATCCGGTGCTGTACGGCATGGTGAGATTAGGAAACCGGTTGAACCCGTAGCGCGCGGTAACCACGGTTGTCGCGTTCGGGGTAAGGGTGGTGTTGGCCTGCGTCGCGTCCACTTTGCGGTAAAGCAGACTCTGGCCAGGGGATGCAATGTTGCCGAAGTAGGCGTTCGACGGTTCGCGCGATTTATAGTGCAAGTAAGAGAAGCTGGCGCGCCACCAACTGGCAAGCGAATGCTCGAACTTGCCGGTGATCTGGTCCGCGCGGTTGTACTGGATGGCCGTGGCGGCGAAGTTCTGCGCTCCGTA
>CAXSIG010000075.1:11429-13257 GCA_964237255.1 uncultured Bryobacteraceae bacterium | reverse complement strand
GCCAGCAGCACCGCGTGCAGGTCCCGGCGCTCGCGCGGCGCCGCCCGCCAGGCGTGTTCACGTCCGCGAATAGCGGACAGACGCTTTTTGTGAAAGGCGCGGGTGGCGTAGGGGTGGATTTCGCTAGCGCTATCGATCAGGTTGTGGATGCGCGTACGTTAATCATCCACGACTTTCCTCCCGTACGCGGGGTGCAAACGCTGTTTGGGTATCCGGTTTATCACGCGGCATCGAATTTCGGGATTCTCGTGAAGAAAAAAACAGCCAGCGCAGATACGGTCGCCGTGGATTACGGCTACGTAAACTATGAGATGGACTTCTTCAGCAGCTTCACCGTAGGTGGAGTGAAGCTGTGCAGCGATTTTACAGTCGCCGGTCCTAACGGCAATCAAGGCTATAACTGTCAATTGCCGAGTGGAAATCTCTACTGGATTGATGCAGAGACCGGCGAAGCCCACCTCTGGGGAAATCTGGGAACAGATCCTAGCGTGGGTTGTGGATCCGACCAACAGTTATTTTCGTCGTCGAACCCGGATCAATACTGGTGTGCAGGGTACGGTCCTCTGTACTCTACAACCTATTATGGGAATCACTCGGAGCCGGTTTCTATCAATAGCAATGGAGGGATTCGAATCTTTCAAAGTCTTCCGAACTGCAATGTCGCCGCACCGAATGTCGCTCCGTACACAAATCAGCAACCCTGTATCGTGACCAGGCTGATTACCACTGGAACCGATATTCCGAGCTTAGTGGAGTCGTTTACCACGAATCCCGCCTATTCCCCGCAATTCCAGAAAGATAAATTTACCACCGTGAAGTTCAAAGATATCGACGAAAACGGAAACTTGGTTCTTTCCTACTCACGCGGAGCTAATTTTGTAGTTGCTTGGGTTGTCGTATTCAATCCAAACGCCACATCCAATGTGGAAGGTGGCAGCATAGCGGGCGCGGTGGGCAACTATGGGTGCGCAGGCGGCGGACATCCAGGATGCATCATCGCTGCCGCGCCGGGTTGGGCTCGACCCGGCTGCCGTTGGTGCGTTTACAAAGAGGGAAGTAGCCCATTTCCGGGGTGGATCAACAGTTATACCTATGGTTGGACCAACTCGTCGCCGGGTAGCGGCCCGTATTACGTCCAGACTATCGATGGAACCGCTAACGGGACGGGCAATGTTATTGACAACGGCTCTTCATTGATTCAGTGTCCAGCAAATTCGTTCGGAGCAAGCGGACAAAACTGCTCAAAACTTACCGTCGCTTCGGAGCCCCTCAGCCCGAATCATGGAGGTGGTGAAACGGGGTTGCCCGGCGAACTCGGTCCCGCTATGGTGGGGGATCTTTTCGCAACGATTGTGGCCTTTGGTAATTCTCCCACCGAGCAGATGCGCCTTATCAAAAAAGAACCGGGCGCTGTTGCGGGCACATGGGTCTACACCGTCTTACGAGACATCAATCACTCGCCTGATGGTCACGGTTATGCCGTGACAGGACCGAATCCACCGCTTTATACCGTGTGCGATGCCAATGTAACTCCTAACAGATATGGCAGTGCTTACACTTGGATTTGGAATTTTCTCGACGATCCTCATGCGATGAACTCCGACAGGACGACCATACCCTCCGACTCGGTAAGCTGGAACGATCACCAGTTCTGGTCTCACGGTAATTGGGTAACCCTGGAAGAGTTTCCGACAGATCCCCGCTGCCTGAACGGCCGCTGCTATGGAACTCGGGTCTGGGGAAATCGTCCGTTCATTGACGTTGTTACCCAACCCTCCCTAACCGCTTTCATCGCGTCTTCGCCACGTTGGGGTAAAGGGGGTGGAGC
>CAXSIG010000075.1:8253-11419 GCA_964237255.1 uncultured Bryobacteraceae bacterium | reverse complement strand
GGACGAATCGAATATTCAGAACCATCCGACAGCGGGTGGTCCTCGCGCATCTGCCGACCGTTTTCCCTACTTCTTCGATGGGCGGCCTTACCGTGGTGGCTTCGCCTCCGGTTCCGGCGCGGGAACGGGAAGCAATCCGGCAACTTTGGTTAGCGGTCAATTATATAAATTTCCGATCTCTGCCATGGCTGGCACCCAATTGCCGTTTCGGAAAGTTTATCCAACAGCCGCATTCACTGGTCAGACCCCGCTTACGGACGTCAGTAGTGCCGCGCAAGGAGATGTAATTGGAACCGGAGTCGCGGATTCGTTTAAATATTGTGTTGCGCAAATCGCGGGTGTGTGCCGGGCGGGATCGGCTGGGGGTGATACATACGTCAACGCGCCGCACCTCGATTTCCCTTTCTGCTATCAGGCCGCCCAGAATTCGAATTTGTCCGAACAGTACGATATTTGTATCTCCGGTAGTCCGGCGGTGCGGGACGCTATTGTGCAGGTGGGTATGAACGATACCGATCTAGACGGACGATCCCTTCGAATCTTAACCAAATTTGCGCGACCGCGAACCCTTTCCGTTTTTCATACGCCGAATGTTCTGCCAAACGGCAAGTGGATGATGTTCGAGTCTCAACTTCCTGGCGATGCCTCCGCAAACAAAGCGATCATGCTCGGAAAGGTCCCGCCGCCGGCTGAACGCGATCAGATTGACCGGACAACATTCATTCCGATCACCCTCCAAATTCCTCCGCATCCAAATTCAACGGCGTACGTTCGTTTCGGCTATGCCGAGAACGGCGACCCCGGATCTTTTTATTGCACCAGCCGCCAGGAAAACTGCGTTTCCAGCCGACAGACAGAGCAACCCGCCGATGCAGCCAATCCGTTCTTCTTCGAGCAGACGGAACGGCAAACTTTTCAGCCGGCGGACTGTAATAGCGGCTGCAAGATCACAGTGTCGGGAGTTCCGCAGCGAGTTATGTACTATCAGGTGGTGTACACGGACGCGAGCGGAACCGTCACACGGACGCCAACTCTAGCGACCATGGTTCCCTGATTAAGACGCTGCCGCAGGAGTAATTTTTCGCAGGTGATCGAAGGAATAGATGCCGGCGGAATGTCCATCGCTCCACGTGATGCGAATCGCGTAATTTCCAACGGGTTCCACGGTCAGCATTTTGATTGCTGGCTGAAACAGAGGGAAAGGATTGTCGCTTGTTTTCGGTCGTGGGGTTGTGCCGTGGGACCCGGTACAACCAGCACAGGGACAATGATCGCGAAGATAGACCACATCCAGATCGCTTTTAAATCCGTCTTTCCAATCGATCTTGATGCCGCGCGATTTCGAAATGGCGATGTGTTCGGGGTCGGTTGAGAGGGCTATTGCCATAAATTTTACTGAAAAACGCGCTCGACGTCTCGCACTCCGGCAATCCTGCGAATGGCCCCTTTTAGCTTTTCCAACTGCGGTTTGTCTTTAATGTCGATAGTCATTTCAATCAGCGCGCTTTCGTGATCGTCGCCTAAATCGGTTTTCGCCTCCAGGCTCCGAATATTAGCTTCGTCATTCGAGAGCAGCGCGGTCAGCTTGGCTAATAATCCGGGGCGGTTGTTGGTACGTACTAACAGCCGGACCGGGAATGTCTGAGCCACATTGCGAGCCCACTCAACTGGAATCTTTCGATCGATCTCGTACAATAGGTTTTGAACGTTCTTGCAGTCCTTGGCGTGAACGGCGATACCCTTGCCGCGGGTAACATAACCAACTACCGGGTCTCCCTTTATCGGATTGCAGCACTTGGCCAAATAGGTGAGCAAATCATCGTAGCCCCGCACGGTAATCGCGCCTGCTAAGTCGGTATCAGGGTGGGCGGTGTGTGGTTTAACCGGCTCGGTGGATGGCTGTTCTTCCGTGACGGCCGCCGGAACAAGTTTCAGCAGGACAGGACGCGGCGTTATCTTCCCATAGCCGATCGAGGCGTATAAATCTTCCACACGACTAAAGCCATGGGCAGAAGCAACGGCCGTAAACGACGATTCGGGAACATCCTTCAGCGAGATATTAAGCAGCTGCGCTTCTCTCTCCAACTGCTTTTCGCCAATTTCAATCGATTTAAGCCGCTCGCCCGCCTCTACCACGTGCTTGATCCGGTTTCGAGCGCGCGCGGTTTTAACAAAAGTCAGCCAGTCCCGAACCGGCTTGTGTCCGGGCTGAGTTATAATTTCGACCGAATCGCCATTTTTTAAAATGTATCGGAGCGGCACGATGCGGCCGTTCACCTTAGCGCCAGAACACAGGTGCCCAATGTCGGAATGGATGGCGTAGGCAAAGTCCACGGGAGTTGCATCGCGCGGGAGAACAATCACCTTGCCTCTGGGCGTGAACGTGTGGACGTCTTCTGGATAGAGGTCCACCTTCAACATGCTCAGAAACTCAGTGGAATCGGGAACGTCTTTCTGTAGTTCCACCAATTGCCGAAGCCATGCCATGTTCTGGTCGTCCTGGGCGGCCCCCCGTTTTCCTTCTTTGTATTTCCAATGCGCCGCGATACCCTCTTCCGCAACGCGATGCATCTCCTCCGTCCGGATTTGTACCTCGAAGTGCCTGCCTTCGGGACCAAAGACGGAAGTATGAAGCGACTGATATAAATTTGGCCGCGGAATGGCGATAAAATCCTTGATTCGGCCCGGCACCGGACGCCACTCTTTATGGATAACGCCGAGAGCCGCGTAGCAGTTTTTTACGGAGTCCGTAATAATGCGGAGCGCCAGAAGATCATAAACTTGCTCGATCGGGATTTCCTGCCGCTTCATCTTCAGGTAAACCGAGTAGGCTCGTTTTACACGCGAATCGACTCGTGACGGAATAGTTTCCGCCCGGAGTTCCGACTCCACTCGCAGTCTCAGTTCCGCAAGAAAAATTTCGTTCGCGTCACGGTTCGATTCGATATCGTGCTGGACCTGCTCGAAGCCTTGCGGATCCAGGTGTTGAAATGCGAGGTCCTCAAGTTCTCCGCGCAACTTGCCCATACCGAGCCGATGCGCGATCGGCCCATAAATATCGAGCGTTTCCTTCGCTATGCGCTCCTTGCGATCCAAGGACAAATGCCCAAGCGTTCGCATATTGTGGAGGCGGTCGGCGAGCTTGACTAGGATTACGCGAATGTCA
>CAXSIG010000075.1:1051-8243 GCA_964237255.1 uncultured Bryobacteraceae bacterium | reverse complement strand
TGGTCATCGCGAGAAACATTTTGCGAAGACTTTCTGCCTGACGTTCCTCGGCGGAGAAAAAGTCCAGCTTACCTAGCTTCGTGACGCCGTCGACGATCGCGGCGACATCCGGGCCGAAGGACTTCCGAACGTCTTGTACAGTTACCGAAGTATCTTCGACAACATCGTGCAGAAGCCCGGTTTGAATGGAGGCCAAATCCATCCGCATCTCCGCCAGGATCTGAGCGACAGCTACGGGATGGCTGAGATACGGCTCGCCGGAATCCCGCAGTTGCTTTTTATGATGCTCGCCCGCGAAGCGAAAAGCTCGTTCAATCGGTTCAACTTTCTCGTTAGGCCGATAAGACTGAAAAGTGCGAACAAGTTGGGCAAACTGCTCCTCCAGCGGATCGGGAACGGCCGAGGGGAGAGGAATGGGACTGGAAACCTCCGGAACTTCGGAGAGCACTAAAACTAGTTTAGCAACTTAAGACCGATGGAAACGGCGCAGACACCCGGTTACCGGGGCCGCGCCGCTTGATTCAATTTACTACAAAGAAATTACTGCTTTTTCATATTGGTACCGTTCTGAGCAGCCTTTTCTTTCTTCTCCGCGTTGGACTTCTTCGTCTCCATGGTCTTGCTCATCCAGTTGTCGGCAAGATCCACTTCCTTCTTGGCTTCTTCCGGAGTTTCCGCCAAGTCGGCACGAAAACGATAGAGCAAATTCAGATACGCCATTGCGTCATCGTAAGCAGGATCGATCTCGAGCGCTTTCTGGACATCGGACACGCCTTTATCGAGAACTGGCTTCCACTCGGTTCTCAACTCCTCGCGCCGCTTCTTGTCTTTGAGCGGTGCGGGGTCGTCGCGTTTCATGCCCTCTTTGTTTCGCTCGGTAAGATCGACTTGCACCCACTTGGTCCAAGCAATAACGCCAAGGGTGTAGTACGCCTCCTTGCTTCTCGGATCGGCGTCCAACACCTTGCGATTCCACTCGATAGCTTTGTCGAAATTTTTCTCGTTGAAATAGATGGATGCAATCGACTTCAGAGCAGTGTCGTTCTTGGGATCCTTTTCGAGAACCTTGTTGAACTGGTCCATGGCGGATTCCGCATTCTTTTTGTTCTCCGCCGATTCCGCGCCAGGTATCCACATACTCATGTAGGACATGGCTAGGTAAAGACGGGGAATAGCCCAATCAGGATCCAGGTCGGTGGCTTCTTTGAAATAATTCACCGCCGTAGAATACTGAGTGGCCTTGAACGCTTGGACACCTTTGTTTAAGTTATCCCGCGCTTTGAGCTTCTGGCATCCCGAGGAGGCCAAGGCTAGCACCACCAGGGAACCAGCCAGGAGAATCGGCTTCAAACGCATCTACTTGCCTTCCTCCACCTTCGGAGTCATCAGACCGACTTTGTCGATGTTGGCGCCATGCGCCGAATCAATTGCCCGAGCCACTGTTTGAAACTCCAGATCAGGATCGCCCTTGACAAACACGACACGGTCCGCACGGGTCTTGAAAATCTCGACCAAACGTCCTTCCAACTTATCCCAGCTAACATCTTCCTGGTTCAGCTTTACATTCTTCTGCTTATCAATCACGATAACCACCGTACGGTCATCCGGGTTAGGAGGCGAGTTAGGGGGCGGCGGTTGCGGCGCCAATGCTTCCAATCCTTTCGGGTGAACCGGTGAGATGGCCATGAAGATGATCAATAACACTAAGAGAATATCGATCATCGGCGTCATGTTGATGTTCGATGCAACACCGCCGCTACCACCTACATTCATTGCCATAAGAAGAGCTCCTTACAAAAAAGATTTAGATGCCCGCGCCAGGTGCGGCGGCGGGTTTCGACTTGTCCAAAATTTGTTCGGTCAACAGTCCTACTTGATCGACGCCGGCAGCACGGATGTTATCCACTACATCTTCCACCACGGAATACTTGGCACGTAGATCGGCTTTCAAAAACACGAGCTTGTTGGGCTTGTTGGTCAGCAGGTCCTTTACTTTTTCAGTCAGTTGCTCAGGAGCTGTGAGCACGCTTCCTGGGCTGAGGAACGCCTTCCCATCCCGAGTAATCGCGACCATTACAGCATCTTCCTTATCGGCGTCGGCCATGGTCGTTGTGTTTCTCGCTTTGGCCATCTCTACGGCAACACCTTTTGACAGCAACGGCGTGATGACCATGAAGATGATCAGCACCACGAGCATAACGTCCACCATTGGAGTAACGTTGATGTCGGAAACTGGCGGCGGAGCTTTCTTAAGTTTCATCGTTCATTGTCCTTTTCTGTACGAGCTTTTACTGAAGGGCCAGCTTACGCCGGCCCCTACTCTCAACTCGCTCGGATCGAATGCTGGATCGTCTTTACTTCACGCGGCCAGCAAGGCGCGCTTGGGACCGTTTCAGGAAATAATCGACCAATTCCGAACTGGAGTTACCCATTTCGACATCAAACGCATCGATCTTGCCGGTGAAGTAGTTAAACATCCAAACGGCGGGAACGGCCACAAACAACCCGATAGCCGTAGTCACCAGCGCTTCCGAAATACCGCCCGCAATCGCGCCAATACCTGGCGTTTTCTGGTTGGCCATTTCCTTGAACGCATTGATGATACCGACGACCGTACCGAACAAACCCACGAACGGCGCAGTGGAACCAATGGTGGCGAGCGTCGAAACGCCGCGCTTCAGCTCCGCGTGAACAATAGCTTCGGAACGCTCCAGAGCGCGTTGTGATGCAGCGATCTCTTCACCCGATATCTCAGTTGAACTCTGGTGCGCCTGAAATTCCTGCAAACCTGCAACGACAACCTTCGCCAAGTGGCTCTTCTTGTAACGATCGGCAATCTTGACCGCTTCGTCCAGCTTTCCTTCGCGGAGCGCGCCGGCGACCGCGGGAGCAAAGGCCCGGGATTGCTTTTTCGCCGCATTATAGGCCATTAAACGATCGATCATGACACCGATCGACCAAGCCGACATGAGGAACATGACGATAACAACAGCTTTCGCCAAGTTGCCCATGTGGTTCCACATCGAACGGGGGTCCCAACCTACGGCGTCGGCTTCCTGGAGAAGCATGAACGCCCAAACCTGAATCTGTAGAAGCATCTTTCCTTATTCTCCCTGCGAGTTTGAGTTGAATTTAATTTCTTAAGACTGATTTACGGTACTGCTTGGTTACTGCTGCAAATTACTGATTGAGAGTAAAGTTTACGTCGATCGTGGTGATGACGTCTACTGGGTCCCCATTGAGAAGCGTGGGTTTATAGACCCACTGCTCCACGGCTTGCGTAGCTGCGGCAACCAATAGAGGGTGGCCGGAAACCAGCGTCAAATTCTGAATGTGCCCATCTTTTCCGATAACCGCATTGAACTTTACCGTACCCTGGATGCGAGCCTGGCGAGCCAACGGCGGATACGGAGGTTTCGGCTGCTTCAAGATGTTGGCAGCCTGTACGCTACCACCCACACGAATAGCTGCCGGCGGCTTCGGTTTCTCGACAACCTTCGGCGGAGGCGGGGGTGGCGGCGCTTCGGAAGGAATTCCACCTAGAATGCCGCCAAGCACGCCACCAGCGGTACCACCGGGAACGCCGCCCGGAACACCGCCGGGTACGCCCACGGAAGGAGGCGCGACTTCCTCTTCCTTAATCATCTTGACTTCTTTCGGAATCGTCTTCGGCGCGATCATCGCGTTAAAGACCTTCACCGGCTTCACGATCTTCACCGCCTGCGCCGCGGGTGGGGGCGGCGGGGGCGGGGGAGGCGGCGGAGCGACCAGAAGACTGGTCATCTGCGCCGACTTGATCTGGTCGAAGTAAATCAGGGGAATAATGACCAGCACCGCGACAGCGCTCAACTGGACGGCAAACGATAGCAATATCGTCCAGCTCTTATTCGTTTTGCCTACGCCTTCCACAAATGTCTGCTCAAACATTTCGGCCTCTCTTAAAGAATGTTTATTGTACGACCGGCTCCAGGCGACGGGGCAAGGAAGCGGCCAAAAAACTGTTTCCCGCTAAACTCCTTTGCGAACTCCACTGACTGCGGGTTTACCAGCCCCGCTCGACTTAATCTGAGGCATCGTCGGCGACAGACGCCGGCGACCTTCCATGTAGTTATGCCAAAACACTACAATCGGGCTCGCAATGAACACCGATGAATAAGTACCAATGATGATACCGACAACAAGAGCGAAAGAAAAGCCATGAAGCACCGGTCCGCCAAATAAGTAGAGCGCCAGTACTGTTAAGAACGTTAAACCCGAAGTCATGATGGTTCGACTCAACGTTTGGTTTACGCTTCGGTTGATAACGTCGTAAAGCGGTTCCCGCCGATTTATCTTCAGGTTCTCGCGAATCCGGTCGAAGATGACGATTGTGTCATTCATCGAGTAGCCGACCAGCGTTAAAAGCGCGGCAATCACCGTCAGATCGATCTCCTTATTAAATAGGGAGAAAATGCCAAGCGTAATGATCGTGTCGTGGAAAACAGCGATCACAGCGGCCAATCCATAAATCCATTCGAACCGAAAGGAGATGTACGCCAACATACCCGCCAAGGCTAATAGCGTGGCGCGAACGGCGTAGCGTCGAAGATCCGCCCCAACCTTAGGACCGACGAAGTCTAGCTTTTGGAGAGCAAACGGTGCCAGGTCGCATTCCTTCTCCAACACCCCAACCACCGTCGAACTCACCCCAGGAACGCCGGAGAGCTGAGAAAAGCTGGTGATCAAGCCTGATCGAGGGGGCGTGTTGCGGAAGTTCAGCATCTCACCGACGAGCTTATCCAGTTCCGGATCGCCTAAAGCGATACCCGCTTTTGCCAAGGGGTCGCGAAGCCTATCCTTCAAGGCCTGAGAACTCGCGTTATTGAAATCCAACTTACCGGATTCCGGATGAGCGTACACTTTTTGCAATGTCTCGGTTACGACTTGGCGATTGCGCGTTGCCGCTGCGTTGTTGTCGCCCTCGGTTCCGATAGAAACCTGATTCTCACCACCAGTGAACCGCTGCACCGTCGGCGCGCCATCTAACTTACCCTGCAGCGCGGAGCGTATCTTTGCTTCATCGGGAGTTTGAGCGAACTTAAACGTCATCACCGTGCCGCCCTGAAAATCAATCCCGTACCGGGGTCCGCCCTTTACGACCAAACTAACCAGCCCGGCGACCGTCAAAAGAAGCGAAGCTCCAATGAAGGGCCACTTCTTGCCGAGAAAGTCGAAATTCGTGTTTCTGAATAATTCCATCCGTTACTTACGCCTGCCTAGCTTTTCTTGTCTTACGCTTCGGCGGGCCGATTCGGGTCCCAAATAATTCAGACTCCGGCCCCCCGCCAGTTGTTCCCGACTCCACATCAGCATTCCAAACGCTATCACACCCGTCCAGCCTGGGACGAGACTAAATGCTGAGAGCGGTCACCTGCTTCTTTCTCGACAACTCCCACTCGAAGATTACGCGCGATCCAAACACCGCTGTAAACACATTTGCCACCAAACCAATTACCAGCGTTACCGCGAAACCTTTGACAGGCCCCGTACCAAACAGGAACAAGAATAGGCAACTGACAATCGTAGTGATGTGCGTATCGACAATAGTCCACCACGCCTTCCCGAACCCTGCGTCCACGGCGGACACCACAGCCTTCCCCGCCCTCAACTCCTCACGGATACGCTCAAAAATCAGGACGTTGCTGTCCACTGCCATACCAATAGTAAGAATAATGCCAGCGATACCCGGCAGTGTGAGCGTCGCGTGGAAATACGATAGCGCGGCGATCAGAATGACCGTATTAAGCAGCAGGGCCAGCACGGCGTTCACGCCACTCAGCTTGTAGTAAATCAGCATCACTAAAATGACCGCCGCTAAACCGGCGATGCCGGCGACGATACCCTGATGGATCGAGTCCGCACCCAGCGATGGGCCGACGGTTCGTTCCTCCAAGTACTGAATGCCTGCGGGAAGCGATCCGGAATTCATTACCAGCGCTAAGTCGCCGGCTTCCCGTTCATCGCCCAACCCGGTAATCCGACCGGAATCGCTGATGGCGGCGTTAATCGTTGCAACACTGCGCAATGAACGATCCAGCACTACCCCGAGTTTCTTTCCAATATTGGCGCCCGTGAACAACTCGAATCGTCGACCGCCGTCCTGTGACAGCGTGAACGATGTCTCCGCCTTGCCCAACTCGTCCCGGGACGATCGTGCGTTGCGGACGTCCTGTCCCGTGACCACGCGGGTTCGTGAACAGAGATACCACTGTCCGCCTTGCCCGCCGCGCGGATCATTCAACAGTTCCGAGTTGACGGGCAACACCCCGATCGACAACTGTGCCGCTTGCCCGATTATGTCTTTTACCCGAGCCGGATCGTCGATGCCCGGTAATTGCACCAAAATCTCGAACTCACTATCTGCACGGCCCTGCTGCTGTACCGGCGTTTCCGCGAGACCCAGCTTATCGACCCGGTTCTTGATAGTTTCAATCGATTGCTCCACGGCGCGGCGCTTGGTTTCAATCAAGTCGCTCGGCTTCATCCGGAGTGTGAAGTCCCCGTTCGTTCCCGAACTGAGATTCCATTGCTGATAGTGCTCGTTGGCAAAAGTCCGGAACGGCGCCACTTTATTCACATTCACGCCGTGCACATTCACCTGAATGCTGTCCGCGGCGGCTATGGTGGCGGGATCGTTACGGTCAACCGAGTTGAAATCGACGTTGCCCTTCCTGCGCTCTTCATTCAATGAATCAACGACTTGCTGCGCCAGTCCTTTGATCGCATCCTGCACCTGAACTTGGAGCACTAGCTGGCTTCCGCCGCGAAGGTCCAACCCAAGATGAATGTTCTTTTCGATGTTTTGCTTTAGCTGGTCGCCCGAGGTGGGAAAGCCAATCACGCCCACGATACACAGCAGGATGGTGGCGACAATAATTACGATCTTGATTGTGAGATTCTTCTGCATTGGTACAGATCTGTTTGGGACTTTGGGGGCGGGTTACGCCTTGGGAGCCGTTTCTATCGGATTGGCGAGACTCGACACGGAACTTCGGGAAAATTGCAGCTTGATATTGTCCGGCTTCACGCGAACAATCAGCGTATCACCATCGATGGACGTGATGTTGCCAATTATCCCGCCTGTGGTGACTACGGCATCGCCGGTCTTGAGCCCTTCGAGGATCGCGACGTAGTCGGCGGCCTCGGCGTCGGT
>CAXSIG010000075.1:0-1041 GCA_964237255.1 uncultured Bryobacteraceae bacterium | reverse complement strand
CTTCTGATTTTTCTTCTGCTTCTGCATGGGCAGAAACAAAAGGAAATAGAAGATACCGAAGATCACAACGATTGGCAGAGCCTGGACAAACGGTCCGAACGGGTTGCTTTGCTGGAGAAAAAGCGCCGGCATTACTGGACGTCTACGGAAAGAGACCGCGCTCGGCGGAGGTATTCGGGGAAATTGCCCAAGAGGATAGCGTGCCTGATCTGATCCATGATGTCAAGGTAGTACTTGATGTTGTGGATGGTTGCGAGAGTCGAAAACAGTAGTTCTCCGGCTTGAAATAAATGGCGGAGGTAAGCCCTCGAATGGGTACGGCAGGTGTAGCACTCACACGCGGAATCCACCGGGTTGGCATCGTCCCGATACCGCGCGTTTTTGATTACCAGGCGGCCATGGCGGGTAAACAGACAACCGTTCCGCGCATTCCGGGTAGGAAGAACGCAATCCATCATGTCGATCCCCCGCGCCACGTATTCGGGCAGCTCGTTCGGCATGCCGACGCCCATCGCGTAACGGGGACGATCCGCCGGCAGAAGATCCTGTGTCGCTTCCGTCATTTCCAAGCTCACGGGACGCGGCTCGCCTACGGAAAGACCACCGACTGCGTAGCCATCGGCATCAAGCGCCAGCAATTCTTCGGCGCACCCCCGGCGAAGATCGCGATACATGGATCCTTGAATAATCGGGAATAAGGCTTTCCGTACTGGGGCTTCTTTTTGACGTTCCTGGTACTGTTCGTAGCCTCGCTGTGCCCAACGTATGGTTCGGGCGGTGGATTCGCGAGCTTGCTCATAGCTCACCGGAAAAGGCGGGCACTCATCGAGCATCATAAAAATGTCAGCGCCCAGAGCGAGTTGTACATCGACCGTCGACTGGGGAGTAAACAGGTGTGTGTCGCCGTTCAAGTGGCTTTGAAACCGGACGCCTTCTTCGGCTATGGTCCGGATGCCGCTCAGACTAAAAACCTGAAAACCGCCGGAATCCGTGAGGATTGCATTCGGCCAATTCATGAATCCGTGCAGGCCGCCAAAATTG
>CAXSIG010000074.1:2119-13400 GCA_964237255.1 uncultured Bryobacteraceae bacterium | reverse complement strand
ACATCTCCGGATTGGGTAACGTCCACTCGGTGGAAACTCTGAAGATCGATACTCCCGACTTGGCGCGCAACGCCGGTGTCGTCGAGAAGATTCGCAAAGCTTCCGCCGTATTTATTGCGGGCGGGGACCAGGGAAATTACGCCAAACTTTGGAAATATACGCCGATAGCCTCGGCCATCGATTATGTTGCCAGTAGGGGTGCGCCTGTGGGTGGCACCAGTGCCGGGCTAGCGATTTTAGGCGGCTTGGCGTTTACCGCTCGCGAAGATTCCATCACGTCCGAAGAGGCGGTAAGCAACCCGTATGATCCGCGCATTACGGTGGAGAACGGCTTTCTAACGGTTCCGTTTCTGGGCGGCGTAATCACGGACAGCCACTTCACTCAGCGAAACCGCATGGGTCGTCTTCGGGTGTTTCTTGCTCGCGCGCTGCAAGATCACCTGGTTTCCGACGCGCGCGGCATCGGCCTCGATGAACAAACTGCGCTCACGATTGAACATGACGGCCAAGCGCGCGTAATCGGTAACGGCGCGGCCTATTTCTTGCGCGCCACCACGCCGCCGGAGGTGTGCCAACCGAACCAACCGCTTGTGTTTCGCGGCGTCCAAACCCTGCGGCTGGCAGCTGGCGCCCGTTTCGATTTAAAGAACTGGACTGTTATAAAATAGGGAAGCTTTCCTAAAGGAGCCCTGTTGCGTTCCTGCCTTTTTTTCTTCCTATCGGCACTACCAGTCGCGGCGGCAATCGATTTCAACCGCGACATCCGTCCCATCCTTTCCGACAATTGCTACACCTGCCACGGTCCCGATTCAAAGCGGCGTATGGCGAATCTGCGGCTCGATCAGAAAGAAGGCGGCGCTGCGAAGCTGCTCTCTCCGGGCGATGCCGCGCATAGCACCCTCTACAACCGCATCAGCACGGATAAGAAGGCAATGCGAATGCCTCCTCCGTCCGCTTCCACCCAACTCACCGATCGCCAAATTGCCCTCATTAAAGAGTGGATCAATTCCGGCGCGCAGTGGGACCTGCATTGGGCGTATATCGCTCCGCGTCGTCCGCAACTGCCTCCAGTTCAGGACAAGGCTTGGCCGGTAAATGGAGTCGACCGGTTCATTCTTGCCCGTCTCGAAAACGAAGGGCTTAAGCCGGCGCTCCCGACCGATCGCGCCCTTTTACTGCGGCGAGTTTCGCTCGACGTAACCGGCTTGCCGCCCACGCCTGCCGAGGTTGACGCGTTCTTGGCGGACCGTTCGCCACAAGCATACGAAAAGCAGGTGGATCGCCTGCTCGTGTCTCCTCGATACGGCGAGCGCATGGCGATGCAGTGGCTCGATTTGGCTCGCTACGCGGATACCCACGGCTTCCATATCGATAGCCATCGCGATATGTGGCATTGGCGCGATTGGGTGATTCAAGCATTCAATCGTAACCAGCCGTTCGACCAATTCACGGTCGAGCAACTTGCCGGCGACATGTTGCCCAACCCAACCGTCGAGCAACGCTTAGCGACTGGGTTCAACCGCAATCACATGATCAATTTCGAAGGCGGCGCGATTCCGGAGGAATATCAAACCGAGTATGTGATTGACCGCTTGGATGCGACTTCCACGGTCTGGATGGGTACAACCATGGGTTGCGCGCGCTGCCACGATCATAAATACGATCCCATCAAACAGAAAGAGTTTTATAGCTTTTACGCGATCTTCAACAACATCCCGGAGAAGGGTTTAGACGGCAAGAAAGGAAACGCTGAGCCGGTGATTCAGCTTCCTTCCGCAGGACAAGCCAGCCGCTTGGCTCAAGTACAACAGGACATCGCTACTCGTTCGGCCATCCTGACCGATGCTGCTGTGAAAGCCGCTCAAACTTCCTGGGAAGCCGCCGCGCTTGAATCATTGCGGACGCCATCCGGCGCCAACCTGATTGCGCAGTACGATTTCGACGGCGGGTTGACGGATTCCTCAGGGAATCAGCAGAACGGTCGATTCACGAAGGGCGACCTTACTTTTCCCGCAGGCATCGTCGGCAAGACCGGCGATTTCGATGGACAGACGCGCGCCCTGCTCCCCGTGAAAATGGAAGCCGCTGCGGTTGCGGTCTGGCTGCGGCGAAGCGACAAAGATCCCGA
The DNA here is from genome assembly GCA_964237255.1 of uncultured Bryobacteraceae bacterium. GTDB lineage: Bacteria > Acidobacteriota > Terriglobia > Bryobacterales > Bryobacteraceae > JALYXI01. The sequence continues at coordinate 11,272 of CAXSIG010000074.1, read as the reverse complement.
CCTGGTTTTGAGCCAGGCGGGCGGTTTCGAACTCTCGTTCGATGAAGCGATTCCTATCGGAAACCTGCTGCGCGCTTCGAAGCTCACCGTACGCTATCGCGGCCTGGCAATCGAAACGAAGCGCCGCCTTCCTACATCCTCAAAAGAACCGGGAGCCGATCGCCCCTGGTATCACGTTGTGGCGTCATTCGATGGCTCGCGTCTAGCGCTTTCTATCAACGGTCAAGCGGAACCAATCGACGTGCTCTCTAGCCGGCTGCAAACGGATTCAAGAAAGAGTGGCCCTGTGGAGATCGCCTCTTACAAAGGCCAGATCGACGATCTCCGGTTCTATTCACAGCCTCTTAGCGCTTCGGAGATCGCGGTTCTCGCCGGAGACCAACCCGCGCGATCCGTGTTGGAAACCGCACCGAATCGACGCTCGAAAGAACAACTCGCGCGCCTTCGCGATTACTTTCTGAGTGGACCGGCCCCGGAACCGCTTCGCACCGCCTGGGTGGAGACTAAACGCCTCAAAAATGAGCAGACCGAGTTGAACGACGCCATTCCCACTTCCATGGTGATGGCCGAAATGGCCAAGCCTCGCGAAACAGCGGTGCTCGGTCGAGGCGACTATCAGAACCGTGGCGAAATCGTTTCGCCCGGCGTGCCCGCCATGTTGCCGTCGCTTCCCGAAGGAGAACCGGCCAATCGATTGACTCTGGCGCGCTGGCTGGTTTCCGGCAATCATCCCCTTACCGCGCGCGTGACCGTGAACCGTTATTGGCAGATGTACTTTGGCTCGGGACTCGTCAAGACTACGGAAGATTTCGGTTCGCAAGGCGAAGCGCCGTCGCACCCGGAACTTCTTGATTGGCTTGCTACAGAGTTCGTCCGCACCGGTTGGGATGTCAAAGCGATGCAGAAGCTGATCGTTATGTCCGCCGCCTACCGGCAATCCTCGAAAGCCACCCCGGAGCTACTGGAGCGCGACCCGGAAAATCGATTGATCTCGCGCGGCCCACGGTTCCGCCTGCCTGCCGAAACGGTTCGCGACAATGCCTTATCGGTTAGCGGCCTGTTGAAAGAGCGCGTCGGCGGCCCCAGCGTATTCCCTTATCAGCCTTCCGGTCTTTGGGAAGATACGGCGTTCGGCGATGTCTACTCCGCCCAAACATACACACCGAGCCACGGCGATGATCTCTATCGACGGAGCATGTACACGTTCTGGAAGCGCACCAGCGGTCCGCCTTCGTTGATTACGTTCGACGCTCCCGATCGAGAAAAATGCACCGGGCGCCGCTTACTCACAAACACACCGCTCCAGGCTCTGGTCCTCCTGAACGACCCCACTTATGTGGAAGCGGCCCGTTCCTTGGCACAGCGCATCATTCTGGAGGGCGGCCCCGATACAGGCAAGCGCATTCGCTTCGGTTTCCGGCTAGCCACCGCGCGAACTCCCACAGCGGAAGAGATTCAAGTGCTGCGCGATCTGGAAGAACGTTCGCAAGCCGATTTCAAACACAATCCGGCGCAAGCGGTAAAGCTTCTTCGCGTTGGTGAATCTGCGCCAAATCCGAAACTCGATCCCATTGAGCTCGCCACTTGGACCACCGTTGCCACCACCATCCTGAACCTCGACGAGACGATCACGAAATGAATTTTACCGATCAGCCCAATATGGACCCGCTGAAGCCAGCCAAGCTCTCGCTCACGCGTCGGCACTTCTTTGGTCGTGGTGCGGCAGGCATCGGAACCACTGCGCTTGCGTCGCTGTTAAGTCCGGAACTCTTCGCCGGTACTGCCGAAGGCAAACCATCAGGCGGCTTGCCCGGTCTCCCGCATTTTCCGCCGAAGGCGAAGCGCGTCATTTATCTCCACCAGTCCGGTGCGCCATCCCAAATCGACCTGTTCGATTACAAGCCCGCGCTCGATAAACTGCATGGCACGGAGCTCCCCTCCTCCATCCGCAATGGCCAGCGAATCACAGGAATGACATCCGGCCAAAGCTCATTTCCTGTAGCGCGATCGATTTATAAATTTAAGCAGCATGGGCAATCCGGCGTTTATTTAAGCGAATTACTGCCCTATACCAGTGAAATTGTGGACGATATCACGATGGTGCGGACAGTGAACACCGACGCGATCAATCACGATCCCGCCATCACGTTCATTCAAACCGGCAGCCAGCAGCCCGGGCGTCCCAGCTTCGGCTCTTGGGTGAGCTATGGCTTGGGCAGCGAGAACGCAAATCTACCGGCCTTCGTCGTTCTGATTTCGCAAGCCAGCGGTATGAATATCGATCAACCGCTGTTCTCCCGTTTGTGGAGCAGCGGATTCCTTCCGTCGAATCATCAGGGCGTGAAGTTCCGTTCCTCGGGCGACCCCGTGCTTTACCTCTCTGATCCCGACGGCATCGATAAGAGCACCCGCCGAAATATTCTGGATAGCGTCGCGCGGTTGAACCACATGGAGGCCGCCACCTATGGCGATCCTGAAATCGAAACGCGCATCGCCCAGTATGAGATGGCGTTCCGGATGCAGACTTCGGTTCCGGAACTCATGGACTTTTCGAAAGAGCCGCAGCACGTTCTCGATATGTATGGCCCTGAGGTTCGGAAGCCGGGTAGTTATGCTTCCTCATGCCTCCTAGCGCGGCGTTTAGCGGAACGCGGAGTGCGCTTCACGCAGATCTACAAACGTGGTTGGGACCAGCATAACGACCTTCCTCGCGACCTGGAATTACAGGCAAGAGCTGTCGATCAACCGTCCGCCGCGCTAGTAAAAGACCTAAAGCAAAGAGGGTTGCTGAATGATACTCTCGTGCTTTGGGGCGGCGAGTTCGGCCGTACCGTGTATTGCCAGGGCAAACTCACCGACACAAATTACGGGCGCGATCACCATCCGCGATGCTTCACTATGTGGGCCGCGGGCGGTGGGATGCGAAGCGGGCAGGTAATCGGCGAGACGGACGATTTCTGCTACAACGTTGTGAAAGATCCGGTCCATGTTCACGATCTACAGGCCACCATGCTTCAATGTCTCGGGGTGGACCATAAGCGTCTGACGTATAAGTTTCAGGGCAGACACTTCCGGTTAACGGACGTAGCTGGAGATCCTGTAAAACAGATGCTCGTGTAGCGGCTTCGTTTTTCGATAATCCGATTTCGCATCTGGTTCGTATTACAGATAGTCAGTGCAAACCCTGGGGCACAAGAAACTTGGCTAGTACTTTTCTTTATAGTGAATTGCGCGCCGCCTTTTCTATCTGTTTCAACTCAGTTATGTTTTAAATGCGCACCGAAATCGCGAAATATCAATGGAAATTCAAAAGGTAATCGAATATTTAAACCAGCAGCGGACAATGATCGATGAGACAATCGTCTGCCTGGAGCGCTTAGCCGGCAGCGCTCCCGCTTTCTCCTCCGTTCCTCCCTCGGGCAAACGCCGCGGGCGCAAATTTATGAACGAGGAAGACCGGCAAAAAGTGTCCGAGCGGATGCGGCAGTACTGGGCATCGCGTCGCCCAGTCGAGACCGGACGGACTAGGGTCGCCGTCTAATCACAAAGGGTTACCGCACTAAGCCGCGCCGAACAGCGCTCAATACAAGCTCTGCTGCGCTGTGCAGATTCATCTTCTCCATAATTCGGATACGGTGAGTTTCCACCGTGTGGACGCTCAGACTATATTGAAAAGCCACTTCTTTGTTGCTCATTCCTTCCGCTAACGCCTGATAAATCTGACGTTCGCGAGGAGTGAGCAATTCATAACGATCCTCTACTTCCTTTCCGTTCAAGTTACGATGGTAACTTTCCATTAGTATCTTAGTAATCAAAGGGCTGAAAAACGTTTGTCCCGCGTGCACGGTACGCACCGCCTTTAACAAATCGTCCTCAATCGAATTCTTCAGCAGATACCCACGCGCCCCCGCTTTGGCGGCACGGATTACATATGGCTCGTCGTCGTACATGCTTAATACCAGCACCGCGATATTGGGCAGCAGCTTATTAATCTGCCGTGTTGCCTCAATGCCGTTCAAGTCCTTCATGGCGATGTCCATAATCGCAACGTCGGGTTTCAATTCCATCGCCCTCTCAATCGCTTGGGCGCCGGACGAAGCTTCGCCAACCACCTCGAAATCGGGGGCTTCGGTCAGAATACGCCGCAGGCCTTGTCGTAAAATTGTGTGGTCGTCTGTAATAAGTATTCGGATACTCATGTTTTCCCTAACTAACTTCCTACTGGAAAGACTGTATTCCTGTACGATTCCATTGACTTAACTGGAAACGTCACCCAAGCTACGACAAGAGTATCGTGACTGGCGAACCAAAGCGCAACTTATTCAGCGTGGAGAACTTTATCTCTGCCGCCTATCTGGCGCTGGGGCTTTTGCTGCTTGCCTTAGTATTTCAATCGATTCGCTTCCGGAGTGAAACGGCTTACAGAAAGTCGGACGAGTTCAAGAAGTTCGGGGAGCGCGCGGCGGAACTTGCCGACCTGCGTAAGTTCGCCACCCAAGGTTCCACGTCGATTCGCGATTACCTGATCAACAACAATCCAAACGCCGCGCAAGTCTATGACGATGAATTGCGAAGGTCCAAAGCCTCCTATGTAACGGCACGCCACAAGTTAGATGAATGGGCATCGCAAAGCTACGTTTTGATTCAGATGGACCGCGAAGCGACCGATTTTTGGAAGATCGTTGAAGAGAATCGCCCTGCGACCACTCAGGAAAAGTTGGCCGGTGGTTATTCACTTGTGCATGACGACATGCTTCCGGCGCGGCGGGAATTGTTCAAGCCCGTAAAGTTGCTGGAAGATCGCGTCGCTTTTGACCAGGACACGCTGGTCCGGAAATATGCGAAGGACCGCCGCGATGAAATGATCGGAATTTTTTCTACTATGGGCGCGATTATTTTCATCAGCCTCCTGCTCGCGTCCGGCCACCAAAAATTCCGGCGCGATTTTCAGAAAGAAAGTCGACGCAAGTATCAGGAGATGGTGCTGGCGCGGGATAACCTGGAGCAGCTGTCCGGGCGCCTCCTGCGCATACAAGAAGATGAGCGACGGAAGATCTCGCGCGAGCTGCACGATGGAATCGGGCAATTGCTGACGGCGTTGCGAATGGAGATCCATCATGTGCATTCGAGTCTGATCGGCGCGTTGCCTAGCGGAGAAGATCGTTTGCTGCGAGCCCGTAAATTGGCCGAAGAGGCCGCGCTAACGGTGAAAGACATCTCCCTGTTGCTTCGCCCGCCACTGCTGGACGATTTAGGTTTGGAACCGGCGCTCACCTGGCTGATCGAGCAGTTCCGGCGGCGCACTGGAATTCGTTGTCGATTTCGTGCCGAAAATATCGAGGAACTGCTGCCCGATACCGTCAAGACTTCGGCATTCCGCATTGTGCAGGAGGCCTTGAACAACTGCGAGAAACATGCCTCGCCGAGTGAAATCGAGATCGTGCTGCACCAGAGCGTGGACTTGCTTTCTATTTGCATTGAGGACGACGGCGCCGGGTTTCTTCTGGACAGCTATAACGCTCCCGCTCAGCAGGCGGGTCTGGGAATTTTGGGAATGCGGGAGCGTGCTGTGTTGCTGGGTGGCACTCTGCATATAGAGTCCGCTCCTGGTCTAGGAACCAAATTGCAGTTTTGCCTGCCGATTGTAAAGGTTGCGTCCGAGCGGGAAATATTAGCGCTGCCGGCGCCGCGTCGGGCTTGATGTTCGTCGCGATCGGTTAGCTGAGCGGCAAACGAGCGGCAAAAACGCGTGCCAACGGCTCCGCTTCCACTTCCGGCTTCCCCGCGATTGCTGCGATGAATGGACCTTTAGCGAACACAAAGAAAGGCTTCCCCTCCTTCTTGCCTGCGAACCCTCCGAAGTTCGCCAGGTAGTGCGCGTCGGTCATCGCCTTCTTTACATCCAGCAAGAAAAACGCGGCTTTTTGGTTGTCCGGCTGCCGAATCACGACCAACTCATAGGCGCCCTTCTTATCTTTGTAATGGCCAAGCACGCCTCCCGAAGGCAGCGACGGACCCAACACGTGATCCGGAACAGTTCTCGAATCGAGTAAGTTGGTGGGCGGCAGCAATTTCTCGTCATTGGCGGGAGCCGCAGTAGCGGAAAAAGCGATCGCCACGAACAAAAGATGCCGCATGATGTCGAGCTTACCGTAATTCGGCTCCAGGAACCCCCAATCGACCCGAGCATTTTGGCCTCCTCTTTGTCGCCCGATGAGCGGGAGCGCGCGGCCCGTTTCAAGTTTTCCGAACTCCAGGAACGCTTTCGGATCGGGCGCGGCATGCTGCGGATGAAGTTGGGCCAGGTCTGCAATCTGGCTCCGGAACGGATTCGATTTAGCTACTCCACTCTCGGCAAGCCCAGTCTCCCCGATTTCCCGGCAGTTCACTTCAACGCGTCGCATTCCGGCGATCTCTGGGCTTGTGCAATCGGCGGTGCGTCCCCACTCGGTCTCGATATCGAAGAGGTCCGCTCAAACCGAGACCTGGACGGCATTGCCCATCGGTTTTTCGCCCCATCGGAATATGCCGCGATTTGTTCTTACGGTTCCGAAGACGCGCGACGTGCATCGTTTTACCGGTGCTGGACGCGCAAGGAGGCGTACATCAAAGCATTGGGCGACGGACTTTCAAGAGGTCTGGCCACATTCACCGTGTCGTGCGAGGACCGTGAGTTTTCCTCAGTCGAGGATTCTCTTTCGCCGGAGCGCTATTCCATACAAAGCTTTGTTCCGGCGCCCGGCTACCTGGGCGCCTTAGCCCTCCGCGGCGATATATAATAGAAGGCGGAAAACCTGCGCCTTCCGCGCTCCCCCCTTTACTATGGACCTGCGCCGTAAGCTCCTTCCGCTCTCTCTACTCACCGTCGCCAGTGCAGCTGCTGCCGACACGCCTGTCGAACTCTTCGAAAAAAATGCCCGTCCACTGTTCGTCGAGAAATGCCAAGGGTGCCACAACGCCAAGCTAAAAAGTGGTGGACTGGACCTGAGTTCCGCGGAAGGGTTCCAACAAGCCAAGGACGGGGGCTTCTTCGGATCGGCCGCCGACCCGAACCATAGCCTCTCAATGCAGGCGCTGGATTACGAAGGTCGCGTTAAAATGCCTCCGCAAGGCAAGCTGTCCGCTGAGAAGCTGACCGCTCTTCGGGAGTGGTTACTCGCCGGCGCCGCCGTTCCATCTGTTACTCCAGTGGTGCAGGAAACTGCTGACAATTCGAAAGGTCTTCGCCCGACCGCACTGCGAGGCAAGATCACCGAAGCCGATAAGAAGTTCTGGGCCTTTGCGCCCATCGCTCATACCGCACCTCCGACAACCGCTCGCAAAGATTGGGCCAACGGAACGATTGACCGGTTCATCTTGTCGAATCTCGAGAAGAACGGTTTGCAACCCTCAGGACCGGCAAATAAGACCACCCTTCTCCGCCGCGCCACGTTCGATCTGACCGGCTTACCTCCCACAGAAAAGGAAATTTTGGATTTCGTCAACGACAAGTCGCCACAAGCGTTCGAGAAAGTGGTCGACCGGTTGCTCGCATCGCCCCGTTATGGCGAGCGCTGGGGACGCGAGTGGCTGGATGTAATGCGCTACGCCGATTCCACCGGTAGCGACGAAGATCACAGGTATCCGCACGCATGGCGCTATCGCGATTACGTCGTGCAGGCCTTCAATGACGACATGCCCTACAACCAGTTTGTGCGCGAACAATTGGCGGGCGACTTGTTAGCTAACGATCCTGCGTCGGGCGTCGGATATCGCGGCGTGATCGCAACCGGCTTTCTCGCTCTTGGTAAGAAAGCGTTGGCGCAGAAGGACCTCCCGCTTAAGCGATATGACGTAGTAGACGACCAGATTGACGTCACGTCGAAAGCGTTTCTAGGTCTCACAGTCGCTTGCGCGCGATGCCATGATCACAAGTTCGATCCCATTGCGACCAAAGACTATTACGCGATGGCCGGCATCTTCGCCAGCACCCTGAGTTACGCCAAAGGTGAGGACGGGGACCCAATCCAGACTCCGCTCGTGCCGCAGGAACAATACGATTCATTCCGCAAACAATGGGGTGAACTGCTCAGCACGGAAATGAAAATTTCAAAAATCCTCGATTTCGATCGCGACGCCAAAAAAGCGCGTGACGAGGGCGAGCGCCAGATGCCGGGATTCATGACGGCGGCTTACCGGATTTACGCGGGCCATGAAGACGTAAGCGCCGTTGCCGCAACGACGAAACTGGATGCCGATCTCTTAACCAAGTGGGTCGACTACCTGAAGGATGCCGCGCGCCCGGAACTTGCGAAGTGGAGAACCGCCACTGCGGCCAACCGCGAACAAGTCGCTCTGCAATATCAAGCCGATTTTAAACGCGGGGCTTATCAGTATGACCAGGACCTAAGTTGGTGGAAACAGGCGGAGCGAAATTATCCGAGCGCCGGCAAAGTGGCGGGCCCTCGTCCCGAGGTCGACAAGGCGAAGGATCCCTATTTTTATCAAGCTTGGGTCGCACCTACAGGCCCTTTGCATCGGACGGAAGAGCAGATGATGGCTCGTCTCACACCGGAGAAGGTGACCGAATTGCGCGCGCTGCTAGCGAAGAGAGCCGAGCTGGAAGCGAGTGTTCCGAAGCGGGAAGTTCCTATGGCCTGCGCGGTCAAAGAGGGTGAGCGCATGCCGCAAAAGGTGTTTGTACGCGGCGATTATCACAATCTGGGGGATCCTGTTACCTTCACCGCTCCCGCCATCCTGCAGGTTAACGCTCCGGAAGGCGCGGTGGAAACCAAGAGCGGCCGCTTGGAATTCGCGAATTGGGTCGTCGATCCAAAGAATCCGATTCCCGCCCGTGTGATGGCGAATCGTATTTGGCAAGGGCACTTCGGCGACGGCATTGTCAAGACTCCCGACAATTTCGGCAAGCTGGGCGACCGGCCGTCAAACCCCGAATTGTTGGACTATCTGTCGGGACGTTTTATCGAGAACGGTTGGTCGGTAAAGAAGCTGACACGCGAAATCATGCTGTCCAATACCTACCGCATGAGCGCCGAGTTTGACGAAAACAAAAAATTGAAAGACCCGGAAGATCGGCTACTCTCGCGATTCCCACGCCAACGGTTAAGCATCGAACAGCTTCGCGATACCTTCCTCGCGATCGGCGGCGACTTG
>CAXSIG010000074.1:0-2109 GCA_964237255.1 uncultured Bryobacteraceae bacterium | reverse complement strand
CAATGGGCGGTACGCTCGATCCCGGAGTGGGAACGGACGGCGAGACCAGCTCCACCCGTATCAGCATGAATCCTGAAAGTACCAACCGTCGCAGCATATACCTTCCGTTGCGAAGGTCCAATCTTCCTACTCTTTACATGCTGTTCGATTTCGGCGACGCCACCAGTCCGGAAGGCAAACGGAATCCTACTACCGTGGCCACGCAGGCACTGTTCGTAATGAACAGTCCGCTGGTCCAGCGCGAGGCAAAGGCCTTGGCTGAGAAAGCGCTCCAAGAGAAAACAACACGAAAACGTATGGAGCAGGCCTATTTACGAATTCTCGACCGGAAACCAGATCCGTCGGAAATGGATGCTGGGCTCACCTACATCCAAAGCCTGCAAACTAAGTGGAAGGCGTTTGACGAGAAACTGGCGTGGACTAGTTTCTGCCACGCGTTAATGGCTTCGAACGAATTTATTTACCTATACTGAGGCGGCATATGGGAATCGGAGAGTATATTCAGAAGGCTCCAACCAAGGAGCAATTATCGCGGCGTGCCATGTTGCGTGGCGCGGCATGCGGATTCGGATTAATGGGCCTCGGCTCTATGCTGGCTCAGGCCGCTCCTATAAATGCTGTTCCACTCGATCCGTTAGCTCCGCGCGCGCCCCACTTTGCACCCCGGGCGAAGCGTGTCATCTTCCTCTTCATGCACGGCGGGCCGTCGTCAATCGATACGTTCGATCCGAAGCCATATCTGGACGCCAATGATGGTAAGCCCCTCCCGATCAAGCAACCCCTGACGTTCGCGGCTGGCAAGACTGGCGGGCTGATGAAATCGCCCTGGCAATTTAAGAACTGTGGACAGAGCGGCCTTCCCATCAGCAATCTTTTCCCACAAATCCGCGAATGCGCCGACGACCTTTGCGTCGTCCGCTCCATGGTGGGCGAAGGAGTCGATCACGGTGCGGCGCTGCTGCAAACATTTACCGGCACCTTCACGTTTACGCGCCCCAGTATGGGATCGTGGACCCTGTACGGTCTGGGAACCGAAAATCGGAACCTGCCCGGCTACATTACGATCAAGCCCGCGCTCTCTCACGGTGGAGCGAAAAATTGGAGCTCCGGATTTCTTCCCGGATCGGTACAGGGCACCGCCATTGGTCACGCCGGGATGCAGGTGTCGGAAATTCAGAAAGAGCCTATTGAGTATCTAGTAAATCAAGGCCTGAATCGCGAACAGCAGCGCTACGAACTGGACATGATCCAGGCCATCAACCGCAAGCACCAGGAACTCTGGAAGCTGGATGACGAACTGGAAACCCGCATTCAGTCTTTCGAGATGGCGTTCCGGATGCAAGCCGAAGCCGCTAAAGTGTTCGACGTTTCGGGCGAGTCGCCGGAAACAAAGAAGTTGTACGGCCTGGATGATCCGAAGACCGCCGATTTCGGCTGGCAGTGTCTTCTGGCGCGCCGTCTGGCCGAAGCGGATGTCCGCTTCATTCAGTGCACCCACAGCTATAAGTGGGACCAGCATTCGGACCTGTTCGCCAAGCACAATGAAAATGCCGCCGAAGTAGACAAACCGATTGCGGGGCTATTGAAGGATCTGAAGGCGCGGGGACTGTTGAAAGATACTTTGGTAATCTGGTCCGGAGAATTCGGCCGCACTCCTATTTCCGAGGGCGGAAACGGCCGCGACCATAACCCTTATGGCTATTCCATTTTCATGGCCGGTGGTGGAGTAAAACCGGGTTTCGCGTACGGAGCCACCGACGAATTCGGTTATCACGCCGCCGAGAATCGCATGCACATCCACGATTTCCATGCCACCGTAATGGCCGCCATGGGTCTGGACCACACAAAGTTGACATACCGCTATTCTGGTCGAGATTTCCGATTAACAGACGTGGCGGGCGAAGTTCATAACGGCATATTCGCGTAGTCCTAGTTCCTGAGCGACATATTCGGCGCGCGGTGCTAGTTGCTTTATAATCCAATTGTCCTTTATGAATTGGAAGACCAAAGCGGCAATCCAGAGAACGTGTGCCCGGCTTCCCTTTCGCGAGGCAATCTACCGTCAATTGCAAAAAGCGGTTGGTAACCAGCGGCAGAAGCCGGATCTAA